>NZ_JBSFPT010000007.1:0-92035 GCF_053588335.1 Microbacterium sp. NPDC003461
ATCAGAGAGTTAGCGCTTCTGATCCTCGGGGACCTCGACCCCTACCGCCGAATCACCGCCCGGCCACCCTCACCCCACCGGATGTCCGAAGAGCCAGATTGGTGCAGATCACTTCTGATATTGAACTGTCAGGAGCTGGCTGCACAACAGCCATTACGCCCAATCAACTGGTGCAGTCGTCTTCTGAAAATGACATTTGGTATCTCTCATAAACGGATGTTTTTGAGAGAACTATCTTCGGCCTTCACACGCACGAAAGGCGGCGAAGCTCCGCCGTTAATCCGTCCGCCGGAGATCTCGCCCAGGCAGGCTGAAGGCCGAGCAAGCCTGACAGGCCCGAAAAGCCCGGCACGGGCGTCGGCGGCGATGACGGCGGCGGCATTATCCAGGGTTGATGATGGAAGTGGAGGATATCGACAACCTCTCGCGCAACCAAGACATCGCGGTCGGACTGCAAGTGATCTTGAAGCCACGGGCCCGTCCCACCCCGACATGGACCTCGATGCCCGAACGGACGTTAGATTTCGAGTTCTAGGCGTTCTGCGATGAAGGTTGGATCCCAGCCGGGATTGAAAGTGTCGACGTGGGTGAATCCGAGCCGCTCGTATAGGCCACGCAGGTTCGGGTGGCAGTCGAGCCGCAGCTTGGCGCACCCCTGCGTTCGCGCGGCATGGCGGCAAGCCTCGATCAGCGCGGAGCTGACACCCCGGCCCGCATGTGTCCGTCGCACCGCGAGCTTGTGCAGATATGCGGCCTCCCCCTTGAGGGCGTCGGGCCAGAACTCGGGATCCTCGGCCGACAAGGTGCAACAGCCGACGATGCCGTCGCTGCAACTCGCGACTAGGAGCTCGGATCTCAGGACGAAGGTCTCCGCGAATGTCCGGTCGATCCGCGCGACGTCCCAGGCGGGCGTTCCCTTGGCGGACATCCACGCCGCAGCGTCGTGCATCAGCCGCACAACCTCGTCGATATCACCCGAGCAGGCGACCCGAACGTTCGGAGGCTCCTCGCTGTCCATTCGCTCCCCTGGCGCGGTATGAACCGCCGCCTCATAGTGCAGTTTGATCCTGACGAGCCCAGCATGTCTGCGCCCACCTTCGCGGAACCTGACCAGGGTCCGCTAGCGGGCGGCCGGAAGGTGAATGCTAGGCATGATCTAACCCTCGGTCTCTGGCGTCGCGACTGCGAAATTTCGCGAGGGTTTCCGAGAAGGTGATTGCGCTTCGCAGATCTCCAGGCGCGTGGGTGCGGACGTAGTCAGCGCCATTGCCGATCGCGTGAAGTTCCGCCGCAAGGCTCGCTGGACCCAGATCCTTTACAGGAAGGCCAACGGTGGCGCCCAAGAAGGATTTCCGCGACACCGAGACCAATAGCGGAAGCCCCAACGCCGACTTCAGCTTTTGAAGGTTCGACAGCACGTGCAGCGATGTTTCCGGTGCGGGGCTCAAGAAAAATCCCATCCCCGGATCGAGGATGAGCCGGTCGGCAGCGACCCCGCTCCGTCGCAAGGCGGAAACCCGCGCCTCGAAGAACCGCACAATCTCGTCGAGCGCGTCTTCGGGTCGAAGGTGACCGGTGCGGGTGGCGATGCCATCCCGCTGCGCTGAGTGCATAACCACCAGCCTGCAGTCCGCCTCAGCAATATCGGGATAGAGCGCAGGGTCAGGAAATCCTTGGATATCGTTCAGGTAGCCCACGCCGCGCTTGAGCGCATAGCGCTGGGTTTCCGGTTGGAAGCTGTCGATTGAAACACGGTGCATCTGATCGGACAGGGCGTCTAAGAGCGGCGCAATACGTCTGATCTCATCGGCCGGCGATACAGGCCTCGCGTCCGGATGGCTGGCGGCCGGTCCGACATCCACGACGTCTGATCCGACTCGCAGCATTTCGATCGCCGCGGTGACAGCGCCGGCGGGGTCTAGCCGCCGGCTCTCATCGAAGAAGGAGTCCTCGGTGAGATTCAGAATGCCGAACACCGTCACCCTGCTGCGTAACATCGTTGCTGCTCCATAACATCAAACATCGACCCACGGCGTAACGCGCTTGCTGCTTGGATGCCCGAGGCATAGACTGTACAAAAAAACAGTCATAACAAGCCATGAAAACCGCCACTGCGCCGTTACCACCGCTGCGTTCGGTCAAGGTTCTGGACCAGTTGCGTGAGCGCATACGCTACTTGCATTACAGTTTACGAACCGAACAGGCTTATGTCCACTGGGTTCGTGCCTTCATCCGTTTCCACGGTGTGCGTCACCCGGCAACCTTGGGCAGCAGCGAAGTCGAGGCATTTCTGTCCTGGCTGGCGAACGAGCGCAAGGTTTCGGTCTCCACGCATCGTCAGGCATTGGCGGCCTTGCTGTTCTTCTACGGCAAGGTGCTGTGCACGGATCTGCCCTGGCTTCAGGAGATCGGAAGACCTCGGCCGTCGCGGCGCTTGCCGGTGGTGCTGACCCCGGATGAAGTGGTTCGCATCCTCGGTTTTCTGGAAGGCGAGCATCGTTTGTTCGCCCAGCTTCTGTATGGAACGGGCATGCGGATCAGTGAGGGTTTGCAACTGCGGGTCAAGGATCTGGATTTCGATCACGGCACGATCATCGTGCGGGAGGGCAAGGGCTCCAAGGATCGGGCCTTGATGTTACCCGAGAGCTTGGCACCCAGCCTGCGCGAGCAGCTGTCGCGTGCACGGGCATGGTGGCTGAAGGACCAGGCCGAGGGCCGCAGCGGCGTTGCGCTTCCCGACGCCCTTGAGCGGAAGTATCCGCGCGCCGGGCATTCCTGGCCGTGGTTCTGGGTTTTTGCGCAGCACACGCATTCGACCGATCCACGGAGCGGTGTCGTGCGTCGCCATCACATGTATGACCAGACCTTTCAGCGCGCCTTCAAACGTGCCGTAGAACAAGCAGGCATCACGAAGCCCGCCACACCGCACACCCTCCGCCACTCGTTCGCGACGGCCTTGCTCCGCAGCGGTTACGACATTCGAACCGTGCAGGATCTGCTCGGCCATTCCGACGTCTCTACGACGATGATTTACACGCATGTGCTGAAAGTTGGCGGTGCCGGAGTGCGCTCACCGCTTGATGCGCTGCCGCCCCTCACTAGTGAGAGGTAGGGCAGCGCAAGTCAATCCTGGCGGATTCACTACCCCTGCGCGAAGGCCATCGGTGCCGCATCGAACGGCCGGTTGCGGAAAGTCCTCCCTGCGTCCGCTGATGGCCGGCAGCAGCCCGTCGTTGCCTGATGGATCCAACCCCTCCGCTGCTATAGTGGCTCATCGCGAATGAGAGTGTAGGAGCGGTCTGAATCCGCCGGCTTCGAGGAGCGATCTGGCGACGTAGTGCGTGAGGTTCCGGAAGCCGAGGGCGGAACCGCGAAGGTGCTCGAGCCGGCCGTTGATGGCCTCCGTTGGGCCGTTGCTCGTTCCGGGGCGGTCGAAGAACGCGAGGATGTCCGCGGCGCGCTGCTTCAGCGTGCGGCCGAGGCGACGGACCTCTTTGAGCAGCGCGGGGACGCCGTTGCTGACAGAGTCGATCACCGCCCGCATCATCTCCTTCGCCTTGTTCTTGTCGGGTTCGCGGTAGGCGGCGACGATGCGCTGGTAGATGCCCCAGGTCGCTTCGACCTCGACGTGCTCCTCGGCGGCGAACACCGCGTCGAGCCGGGCGGTCTGCTTCTCGGTGAGGAAGCTCGCGCCGGTGTGGAGGGTGCGGCGGACCCCGTAGAGCGGGTCTCCGGCGTGACCGCGGTGCCCGAGGGTGTCTTGCTGGACGCGCTGCCGGGTCCGGTCGAGCGCGTCGCCGGCGAGGCGGACGACGTGGAACGGGTCCATCACCGGGACCGCGTCGGGGAGCTCTTCGGCCGCGGCGGTCTTGAACCCGGAGAACCCGTCCATCGCGACCACCTCGATCCGGCTCGACCACTCCGCAGGCCGGGCGGCGAGCCACTCCTTGAACACCTGCTTCGAGCGGCCCTCGACCATGTCCAGCAGCCGTGCCGGGCCCGTCTTGTTCCTCGCGGGGGTGAGGTCGATGATCACCGTCACGTACTTGTCGCCAAACCGTGTGTGACGCCAGACGTGCTCGTCGACACCGATCGTGGTCACCCCGTCGAACCTCGCCGGATCGTCGATCAGGCGACGCTTGCCTTCGGCGAGGATCGCGGTGTTCGCGGTATGCCACGACACCCCGAGGCCTGCTGCGGCTCGGGAGACGGTGAGGTGGTCGACCACGATCGCGGTGAGTGCCCACCCGATCCCGCCGCGGGAGATCTTCGCCCTCGGCGCCGCCGCCTTCGACGTGTCCTGCCGCCAGGTCCGGCGGCAGTGCGTGCACCGGTAGCGGCGCACCCGGACCAGCAGCGTCGTCGGCCGATGCCCGAACGGCTCATGCGCCAGCGGCCGCGTCACCGTGTCACGCGGCACGCCCTCCGCGCCGCACTTCCGACACCACGGGTCGTCCTCGACGACGCGGCACTCCAGCACCGCCCGATCAGGCTCGAGCAGCTGCCCGACGGCTTGAAGGCCGAGCTCGTCAAGACGGCAGAACGTGGTCAGGTCAGGGGTCGCGAACGTAGGGTGGTGCAAGTCGAGGTCTTCCGGCGGATGGTGAGCGTGAGAACTTCCATCCTGGAAGACCTCGACGCCTATCCGCGAACCAGCCGGCGGTCCCGGGCTACACCCTCAACTGCGAAGAGCCGCTAATACTGACAAAGATGAACCCGTCCTCGGTCAGCAGGTTCCGCGCGAGCTTGAGTCGCGGGTACATCATGTTGAGCCAGTTGGAGTGGTAACGTCCCTCGCTCTCAGAGTTCGATGTGACCTTCTTGCCCTCCTCGTTGACCTGCCTCGTCCACTCGAGGTAGGTGTCGAGCCCTTCCTTGTAGTTGTCCGGGTAGACGAAGTCCTTGCCGGTGTTGTACGGCGGATCGATGTAGATCATCTTGATCTTGGCGTGGTAGTGCTTCTGCAGGATCTTGAGCACCTCGAGGTTGTCACCCTCGATGAACACGTTCTTCGTCGTGTCCCAGTCTTTCGAATTCTCGAAGTCGGGTCGCAGCGTCGCCGTCGTGGGCTCCTGCGCCGCGCGCATCGCGCGCTTCTTGCCGGGCCAGAACAGGCCGAATCGCTCCGAGTCATCGGCGACGTCCTCAGCCAGCAGTTCCTTGAGTTTCTCCACGTCGACCTTGCCGTCGGCGATCGCCTCGGGCACGAGGTCGTGCAGCTGCGCGGCGAGCTCGGTGCGGAAGTTCGGCGTGGCCGGCTCGGTCTCGTGGATGAGGTCGTCGGTGTCGTCGGTCATGTGTGACTGCCCTTGTGAGATGCCCGACGCCGCTAGGCGTCGAGACGCCAGCGGATGGTGAAGAGGTGGTCGGTGGTCTGCGTGCCGCGCAGGGACTGCTCGATCAGGTCGAGGTAGGAGTCGGCTTCTTCGCGCAGCTGCCGGCGCACGACGCGGGACTCCTCGTCGGCGTCTTCCGCGCGCTGCTCCCAGCCCCGGGCCGCCTTCTTGAGGCGCAGCTGCTCCATCGGGTCGGTCGCGGCGCGGGCGAGCTTGCGCGCTTCCTTCTCCTTCGCCCGGAACTCGCGGATGCGGCCCTCGTGCTCGGCCTTGCGGTCCTGCTGCGAGCGGTAGAGCAGCTCCTCCTGCTGCGCGTAATGCCGGGCGTTGCGCCCCTGCACGTCCTGCGTCAGTTCGACGCGGCGCAACTCGAGGCGCTCGGCGAACGGCGCTTCATCGATCGCGGCCGCGAGTTCTCGCACCTCGATGCACGCGAGCCCGAGCAGATCGGCGACGTACTCCTCGTCGAGCCACCGCCCGTCGTCGGTCAGTGCGCCGGCGAGCATGTACGACTCCGAGACGTCCTCCCCGCGCGCGGACATCCGGAAGGTGATCTCGCTGGCAGTCAGCGTTCCGGTCGATCCGACGAGGCTCTTCAGCGCGGCCGGGACACGCTCTGACGCGGAAAGCGAGAACACCAGTTCCCGCGACGGCGTCTCTCGCTCCTTCGCCCGCCGGATGACGTCCTGCGCCAGCGGGCCGGCGTACCGGTACTGGTGGGCGTTCTCCAGCGGCTGGGATTTGAAGAAGTAGCGCCCGGTGGGCACACCAGTAACCGGGTACTTGTGCAGAACAAATGTGCGCCCATCGCCCTCGAAGGTGGCCACTTCCGCGAGCTCGTGGCGCGTGACGGCGAGCAGCAGCCGTTCGAACGTGTTGAGCACGACGCCGGCCTCGGCGTCATAGGCCTTGAGCCGTTCCTGAACGTGCGGGTCGAGGTGGTCGAACACCTTCGCCTTCGCGCTGGCCATCTCGCGGGAGATCTCGGTCGCGTACTGCGCCTCGAGTGCGTCGAAGGCGGATTCGAGCTCGGCGGCGGTCTTGCACCGCGTGAGGATGTCGCCGATGGACTTCTCGAAGTCGAAGCCGTCCTCGATCGAGCCCAGCACCTCATCGCTCGCGCCGAACACACTGGAGAACAGGCGGAACTTGTCGGCGAGCAGTTCGAGGATCCGCGCCTCGGCGACATTGCCCTTGTTCGCGAGGTTGACGACGACGACGTTGTGCTTCTGGCCGAAGCGGTGCACGCGCCCGATCCGCTGCTCGACGCGCTGCGGGTTCCACGGCAGGTCGTAGTTGACGAGCATCGAGCAGAACTGCAGGTTGATACCCTCGGCGGCCGCCTCGGTGGCGATCATGATCGATCCGCCCGGCGCGTTCGTCGTGCGAAAGTGGTCGACGAGCGCCTTGCGCCGATCCACCGCAGGGATGCCCGTCACGAGGTCGCTGTCGCGGTGGGCCTCGAGCCAGCGGCGGTAGATCTCGGTCTGCTCGGGGGCGTCGTTCGAGCCGTTGAAGAGGACGAGCCCTTCCCCGCGCCCCGCCTCTCGCAGTGTGCGCGCGAGGTACTCCTGCGTCTTCGTCGAGTCGGTGAAGATGATCGCCTTGTCGGCGGCGCCGAGTTCACGCAGCCGCGCGAAGCCCAGATCAAGCGCTTCGAGCAGCTTCACGGCCTTCTGGTTGACCGTGATCGAACGCGCCAGGGTTGCGTACTCGCGCAGCTCGGCCGCCTCGTCGGCCATCGCCGCGAGGTCGCTCGCGTCGAACGCGGGCGCTGCAGACGGCCCGAATCGCTGCTCCTGGGCCTCCTCGAGCACGTCGCCGGCGAGGTCGTCGTCGACGGCGAAGTCCGCGGCGATCGATCGCTGCGTCGGGCGACCGCACGCCGCCTCGTCCGCGAGACGATCCGCGATCCGTTGCAATGTGCTGGCGACCGCGTAGGTCGAGGACCCCAGGCGCTTTCGGATGATGAGCGCAGCGAGGTGACGTTGGGAACCACTGAACGCATACAGATGCTCACGCTGCAGGTACTCGTTGACGAGGTCGTACAGGGTCTGCTCGTCCTCCGATGGCGTGAACTCGACGGTCAGAGGCAGACGCTCCGTGAACCGGATGTACTTGTCGGCATCGCGTCGCAGCGTGCGTTTCGAGATCGCAGCGACGCGTTCCACGAGGTCGTCGTCGCCGCCCTTCACGTACCGCTCACGGAACGCGTCAAGAGACGTGAAGTAGCCCGGGTCGAAGACCGAGACCAGCCCGTAGAGCTCTTCCAAGCGGTTCTGCAGCGGAGTCGCCGTGAGCAGCACCGTCTTGTGCGCGTTCTGCACGATGCGCGCCACGGCCGCCGCCGACTTGGTCTTGCCCGTCCAATGGTTGCGCAGACGGTGCGCCTCATCTGCGACCACCAGATCCCACGAGGCCAGCAGTGAGTGCTCGTGACGCTGTGCGAACTCGTAGGAGCAGATCAGCACCTGCGCCGCATGACCGGGCGCCAGCAGATCCTCCTTCGAGCGGGGGTCGATGATCGCCGACGGCAGTGCGAACTTCTCGAGCAGCTCCTGCTGCCACTGCTGCCGCAAAGGCGATGGTGCGATGATCAGGATTCGGCGGCGGCGTTCCGCCCAGTACTGCGAGATGACGATGCCGGCCTCGATCGTCTTGCCGAGGCCGACCTCGTCCGCCAGGATCACGCCGGGCAGGAACGGCGTCTGCAGTGCGAAGAGCGCCGCGTCGATCTGGTGGGGCTTCGGCTCGACCTGTGCGTCGAAGAGGAGCCCGGCGAGCTTGCCCACCTGGTCGTTGGCGTAGGAGCGCTGCAGCTCGTGCGCGAAGTACTTCGCCTGATGGTCGGTGAGAGTGCTGTTCATGGCCCGACGACGGGTCGTCGCCTGCGCGAATCGCCCACCTTTACCCGAAGCTCGATAACCATGTCGGGACCATCATGGTACAAGTACCCGGGTCTATGCACCCTGGCGCTGGGGACCGGGCACGTTCACGCTGGATCGGTGCCCCGCGTTCCCTCCGATGCCGCCGCGCACATCGGGCGGCTGATGGCGGCCCGGCGGACGCGGCTGACGATGACGCAGGATCAGCTGGCGGCGGCGACCTCGATCGATTCGTCGAACATCCGCGCGTACGAGAGCGGGCGGTCGCTGCCGAGCATCCAGTCGCTCGTGCGGATCGCGGAGGCGCTCGATGTCGAGCCCGGCGAGCTGCTGAGCGGGATCACCGTGGAGATGTTCGCGCCGCGGGCCGTGGACGGGCGGCGGCGGGCGAATCGGTAGGCGCGGGCGGGTTACCGCCGCGGGCTTGCGGTGGTCGCTTCATCTTCGCTCGCTGGCGCTCGCTGCGTTCAGCAACCGATTAAGTGCAGCCGATGAGGTGCAGCAACCGGTCACCCGCGGCACCCCGGAATAGGCTGACGACATGGCCCAGACCGACGCACGCACACGGCGGGCCGCGCTCGTGTACAACCCGTCGAAGGTGAACGGCGCCAAGCTGCGCGCGCTCGTCGAGGCGCAGTCCGCGCGCTCCGGATGGGGTGAGCCGATCCTGCTCGAGACGAGCGTGGAGGACCCCGGGCAGGGGATCACGCGCGAGGCCCTGGCGCAGGGGGCGGCGGCCGTGCTCGTGGCCGGCGGCGACGGCACGGTGCGCGCGGTGGCCGAGGTGATGGACGGATCCGGCGTGCCGCTCGCGATCGTGCCCAGCGGCACGGGCAACCTGCTCGCCCGCAACCTGCTGCTGCCGCTGGGCGATCAGCAGGAGATGGTGCGCGCCGCGTTCGAGGGCGAGACCGTGCCCGTCGACATCGGCATCGCGCGGCTGCTGCGCGCCGACGGCACCACCGAGGAGCACGCGTTCGTCGTCATGGCCGGCATGGGGCTGGACGCGGCGATGATCGCGAACACGAAGGCCGACCTGAAGAAGGCCGTCGGCTGGGTGGCGTACGTCGACGGGGCGGCACGCTCGCTCATCGGCGCCGAGCCGTTCCGCGTGGTCTACCAGACCGATCCGCGTCCCGGATCGAAGACGGCCACGCG
Organism: Microbacterium sp. NPDC003461; assembly: GCF_053588335.1. Taxonomy (NCBI): domain Bacteria; kingdom Bacillati; phylum Actinomycetota; class Actinomycetes; order Micrococcales; family Microbacteriaceae; genus Microbacterium; species Microbacterium sp. NPDC003461. The sequence goes on from NZ_JBSFPT010000007.1 coordinate 9,380, forward strand.
CACGCTCACGCGCATCCACTCGGCGCGCGTGCAGAGCATCCTCGTCGCCAACTGCGGCGCGCTGCCCGGCGGGATCGCGCTCATCCCCGACGCCTCGATCCTCGACGGCACGCTCGATGTCGCCATCATCCAGCCGACGGGGGTGTTCGGCTGGCTGGGCGTGTGGCGCAAGGTGTGGTGGGACAACTCGGTGCTGCGGCGCTTCCGCGCCGGCCGACGGATCGTGGAGCGGCGGCACGACACCTCGGTGCGGTACCTGCAGGCCACCGACATCGAGACGGCCACGCCCGATCCGCAGCCCATCGAGCTGGACGGCGACGAGTTCGGCGCGGCCACGCGCATGGACTGCACGGTGCACCCCGGCGGCCTGCTCGCGGCGGTCCCGAAGGGCCACCCGATCGCCGCGATCTGATCCGGCCCGAACAGCCCTACTGCAGCGCCGAGGTCAGCCGCGCGAGGTTGTCGAGCACGCGCGAGCGCAGCGGCTGGCGCATCCACTCCTCGAGGGTGAGCTCGCGGCTCAGGCCCCGGTAGGTGTCCTCGACCTCGCGCATCTGCCGCACGAACTCCTCGCCGCGCACGAGCAGCGAGATCTCCAGGTTGAGGCCGAACGAGCGCATGTCCATGTTGCTCGAGCCGATCACGGCGACCTCGTCGTCGATCGTGAGGCCCTTGGTGTGCAGGATGTACGGCTTGCGATACAGCCAGATGCGCACGCCCGCCTTCAGCAGCGCCTCGTAGTAGCTGCGCTGCGCGTGGTAGACGACCGCCTGATCCCCCACCTCCGAGACGAACAGCTCCACCTGCACGCCGCGGTCGCACGCCGACGACACCGCGAGCAGCAGGGCCTCGTCGGGCACGAAGTACGGGCTGATCATGATGATCTTCTCGCGCGCCGCGTACATCAGCGAGAGGAACAGGCGCAGGTTGTTCTCCACCTCGAACCCGGGTCCCGACGGCACCACCTGGCAGTCGAGGTCGCCCGATCCGGACGGCATCTCGCGCAGGTCGACGCCGTCGGGAACGCTGTCGGTCTCGCTGAACCAATCGGAGAGGAACACGGCGTCGACGCTCGAGACGACGGGCCCGTCCAGCCGCACCATCACGTCGACCCAGCGCAGGCCGCGGCGGATGTTCGCGCGCAGGTTGTAGGTGCGGTCCGTGATGTTCTGCGACCCGAGGTACGCCACCACGCCGTCGACGACGACGAGCTTGCGGTGGTTGCGCAGGTCGGGCCGCTGCCACTTGCCGCGCAGCGGCTGGATGGGCAGGGCGAAGCGCCAGTCGGCGCCCATGGCCTTGAGCCGGCGGATCGTGCGGCGGTGGTGCGGCTTGACGAGGTTCGCCCAGTGATCCAGCAGCACGCGCACCTGCACGCCGCGCGCGCAGGCGTCCTCGAGCGCGCGGAAGAAGCCGTCCGTCGTCGCATCGGACTTGAAGATGTAGAACTCCACGTGCACGTACGAGCGGGCGCGGCGGATGTCGGCGGCCATCTCGTCGAGGCTCTGCTGGTAGTCCGAGATGATCCGCACGCCGTTGTCGCCCGAGATCGGCAGGGCGCCGAGCTCGCGGTTCATGCGCACGAGCGCCGTGAACCACTCCGGCTGCCCGGGGCGCAGGCTGCCGCCCTCGAGCATGTCGTTCACCTCGCGCAGGTACTCGTTCGTCTGCGCCTGGCGCCGCCGCTTGTCACGCGGCAGGCGCGGGCTGCCGATGAGGATGAACAGCAGGATGCCGGGGATCGGCAGCAGGAAGATGGCGAGCAGCCACGCCATGGCCGAGGTCGGCTTGCGATTGGCGGGCACGATGAGCACGGCCACGATGCGGATGGTCATATCGACGATCCAGACGATGATCGCCCACCACGACGCGCCGAGTGCTCCCCACAGCCAGTCCAGAAACTCCACGCGCCCCTCCTCGCCTCAGCGTACCGGGGGCGTGCGCGTCACTCGGATCCGGGCGCAGCGCCCTGGGTGCTCGCGGAGCCGGCGTCGGCGCGGGGCGGAAGGCCGCGCTTGGCGCGCTCCTCGGCCTCGATCTTGGCGTAGGCGCGGCGCTCGGTGCGGTCGAAGCGCAGGATGTTGCGCAACACGAACCAGAAGACGAGCGCGATCGCGATCGTCGGCAGCAGCGACCACACCACGGCTGCCCAGTAGCTGTCCACGCATCGATCCTATCCGCGCGGGCGCACCGGATCCTGGGAGCGCGGGCGGCGGTACGTTGGCTCGGGGGCTCGGCCGGGGGTGGGCTCGACGCGGGGGCTCGACCCGTCCACAAGCGCCGGATCGCGTGGATCGGCGGATCCGTCCTGTGGATCGCGGGACACGGCGGGGGCGGGAGGCGAAGGATCGTCGGCATGACCACGATCCTTCGCGCCCCTTCCCCCGCCCGGTTCCTCTCGCTCGTGCCGCATCTCGCCGGCTTCACGCCGCGCGAGAGCGTGGTGCTCGTGCCGTTCCGCGACAGCCGCAGCCTCGGCGTGCTGCGGCTCGACCTGCCCTCGCCTGGTGAGGACGAGGCCGCCTTCGCCGCCACCGCGATCGGCACCGTCTGCCGCGTGCGCGACGCCGACGGCGTGGCGCTCGTCGTGTACACCGACGCGCCGTGCCACGGCGCCTGGCGCAGCGGCGCCGGCGGGCTCGTGCGGCGCCGGCTCGTGGATCGCATCACCGGCCGCGCCGGTGAGTGCGGTCTGGCGGTGCTCGGGGCGCACCTCGTCGCGCGCGACGGCTGGGCCTCGTACGGCGACCCGGCTCCGCCGCGCCCGCTCACCGAGATCGAGCCGCCGCCGGATGTCGACGGCGGGCGCGGTCCGGTCTCCCGCGACCAGCACGCGGGGCTCGAGCTGCCCCGCGTCGGCAAGGCCGCGCGCCGCCGCGTGGCCGAGGCGATCGACGCCCTGCAGGGACGCGTGCCCGGCGCCGTCGGCGGCGGCGAGGGGCCCGGCGACGACGACGACGCGGGCGCGCGGCCGAGCGGCGGTGCGGAGCCACGTGCCGCTCAGGGCGGCGCTCAGGGCGGCGCCGCGCCGGACGAGCAGTCACTCGCGGATCTGCCCGGCGTCCTCGAAGACGCGCTGTCGTGGGATCCGGACGACCTGCACCCCACCGAGGCCGCGTTCCTCGCGCTTGCGCTGGGCACGCCTCTGCTGCGCGATGTCGCCCTCACGCAGTGGAGCGCCGACCTCGACGCCGGCCGGCGCACGCTCGCCTGGCAGCTGCGGTTCGCGCAGGGGGACGCCGGCGTGCCGGACGAGCCGGTGCGGCTGGCGGGTGACGGACCGCGGCCCGACCCCGAGCGCCTGCGGCGCGGGCTGGAGCTGGCGAGGATGGTGGCGGCCAGCGTCGGCTCGCGCCGGCGCGTCGGTCCCCTGGCGAGCGCGGGGTGGCTCAGCTGGGCGCTCGGCAACTCCACGCACGCGGGTTGGTACGTCTCGCGCGCGCTCGAGGTCGACCCCGGGCACGGGCTCGCGCGCATCCTCGCGACGATGCTCGCGAACGGCTACCTTCCGGCGTGGGCGTTCGAGCGCCCCGAGCGCGGTGGGCGATGAGCGCAACCGCCGCGGCGGGCGCCGCGTTACTTGACGAGCGGGAAGAGGATCGTCTCGCGGATGCCGAGGCCCGTGATCGCCATGAGCAGGCGGTCGATGCCCATGCCCATGCCGCCCGTGGGCGGCATGCCGTGCTCGAGGGCGCGCAGGAAGTCCTCGTCGATGCGCATGGCCTCGTCGTCGCCGCGATCCGCCAGGGCCGCCTGCTCCACGAAGCGCTCGCGCTGGATGACGGGGTCGACGAGCTCCGAGTAGCCGGTGGCCAGCTCGAACCCGCGCACGTACAGGTCCCACTTCTCCACGACGCCGGGGATCGAGCGGTGCTCGCGGACGAGCGGGCTTGTGTCGACGGGGAAGTCCATCACGAAGGTGGGGCGCTCGAGATGCGTCTTCACGAAGTGCTCCCACAGCTCCTCGACGAGCTTGCCGTGCGTCGCGTGCCGCGGCACCTCGACGCCCGACTTCTCGGCCAGTGCGAGCAGCTCGTCCATCGTCGTCCCGGGCGTGATCTCCACGCCCGCGGCCTCCGACAGCGACGGGTACATCGAGACGCGGTCCCAGTCGCCGCCCAGGTCGAACTCCGTGCCGTCGGCCCACGTCACGGTCGTGGATCCGGCCACCGCGACCGCGGCGTTCTGGATCAGCTCCTGCGTGAGGTCGGCGATGCCGTTGTAATCCGAGTAGGCCTGGTAGGCCTCGAGCATCGCGAACTCCGGGCTGTGCGTCGAGTCGGCGCCCTCGTTGCGGAAGTTGCGGTTGATCTCGAACACGCGGTCGATGCCGCCCACGACCGCGCGCTTGAGGTACAGCTCCGGGGCGATGCGCATGTACAGCTCGGTGTCGAACGCGTTCGAGTGCGTGATGAACGGGCGGGCCGTAGCCCCACCCGGCTGCACCTGCAGCATGGGCGTCTCGACCTCGAGGAAGCCGTGGCGGGCGAACGTCTCGCGCAGGCTCGCGTTCGTCTTGGCGCGGGCGACGACGGTGGTGCGGGCCTGCTCGCGCACGATCAGGTCGAGGTAGCGCTGGCGGACCCGCGTCTCCTCGTTCAGGTCGCTGTAGAGGTTCGGCAGCGGCAGCACGGCCTTCGCGGCGATCTGCCACTCCTCGACCATGATCGACAGCTCGCCGCGGCGGCTCGAGATCACCTCGCCCGACACCGAGACGTGGTCGCCGAGGTCGACGAGCTCCTTCCATCGGGCGAGCGACTCCTCCCCCACGTTGGCGAGCGACACCATCGCCTGGATGCGCGATCCGTCACCGGCCTGCAGCGAGGCGAAGCAGAGCTTGCCCGTGTTGCGGCTGAACACCACGCGGCCCGCGACGGCGGCGGTCTCGCCGGTCTCGGCACCCGCCTCGAGGTCGGCGTGCTGCGCGCGCAGCGCCGCGATCGTCGTCGTCACCGGCACCGACACGGGGTACGCGCCCCCGGCGGCCGAGTCGCGCTCGGCGATGAGCCGCTCGCGCTTGGCCAGGCGCACCGCCTTCTGCTCGAAGATGTCCTCTTCTTCGCTCGCGGCGGCGTTCTCGGCGGGGGTTTCGGACATGCGCGGGATCCTCGACAGACACGGGAGGCGGATCGCGGCCGAGCGACCGCGGAAGACGGCTCCCAGTCTAGTGATCGCCCGCCGCGGCCCCACTCGGCGGGCGCACAGCGGCCCGGCCACACGACCGCACCGTGGCGGGCGGGCCGGATCAGTCGTCGAGGTCGGGCGGCAGGTCCGGGATCGCGGGCGTGGCCTCGGCGAGCGCGTGATCGACGGTGGAGCGCACGAGGGACGACAGGAAGCCGCCCGGGTTCTCGACGCCGATGCCGCGCAGGATGCCGGTGGCCTGCTGCACGATCTGACGCGAGAACTCGCTGGCGGTGGCGATCGCCTCCGCGTAGGCGGCGCGGTCGGACTCTGCCACCACGACGGGCTCGCACCCGAGCTCCACCGCGAGCGCCTGCGCGATGGGCAGGACGGCCGACGGCGCGGTCACGGCCGCATAGGTGGCGGCCAGCTGGCGCAGGTCGATGGAGGTGCCCGTGAACGCCATGGCGGGGTGCACGGCAAGCGGGATCGCGCCCTTCTCGGCGGCGGGCCGCAGCACTTCGATCCCGTGCGCGGCGTCGGTGTGCAGTACGAGCTGCCCCATCTGCCAGTGCCCGGCCTCCGCCAGTCCGCCCACCACGCCGGGCAGATCGGCACGCGGCACCGCGACGACGACGAGCTCGCTGCGGCGCAGCACCTCGGGCGCCTCGAGCACGGGCACGTCGGGCAGCACGGCCGACGCCCGCTCCTCGTCCGAGGCGCGCGTGCGGCCGGTGAGCGCGTGCCCCGCCCCGGCGAGCGCCGCCCCGATGACGGGCCCCACCCGCCCCGAGCCCACGATGCCGACCCCGAGCCTGCCGTCGCGCCTCACGTCGTCGAGCCTACGCGAGCCCCGTGGCCCGGGCGCCTGGCCCGAGCGCCTGGCCGAGCACCTGCCCCGAGCGGCCCGGCCCGCGCACGCCGCTCCCGCGCCGCGGGGGTCCCGCCGGGAAGGCGGTTGCCCGGCTCGGCGAATGTGCGTGCTCAGGACAAACCCCCGCTGTGAAGCCGCCGAGAGCCGCCATGGCCGTGGCCGAATCGTGACACTCGCCGGTTGCGGGGCCCTCCGGAGGGGATTATGTTCGACCCGTCAACATAACGCTGGCGCGTTGCGCTGCTGCACCGCCCACTGCGAAAGGAACAGTCACATGGGAGTGACAAAGAAGCTGCTGGTGGTCGCGACCACCGGCGCACTCGCCCTCGGCCTCGGCGCCTGCGCGGCGGACGGCGGCGGTGGCGGCGAGGCCGGTGCGGTCGGCATCTCGATGCCCACGCGCTCGCTCGAGCGCTGGATCAACGACGGCGAGCACCTGCGGGACCTCCTGGAGGAGGACGGCTACTCGGCCGACCTGCAGTACGCCGACAACGAGACCGACCAGCAGATCAGCCAGATCCAGAACATGGTCGCCTCGGGCGTCGACGTCCTCGTCGTCGCCGCGATCGACGGCACCGTGCTCGGCCCGGTGCTGCAGGAGGCCGCGGACCAGGACATCACGGTCATCGCGTACGACCGCCTCATCAACGAGACGCCGAACGTCGACTACTACGCGACCTTCGACAACTACCAGGTCGGCCAGCTGCAGGGTCAGTACATCGTCGACCAGCTCGGCCTGGCCGACGGCGCCGGCCCGTTCAACTTCGAGCCGTTCGCGGGCAGCCCCGACGACAACAACGCCCAGTTCTTCTTCGACGGCGCGTGGGACGTGCTCTCCGAGTACGTCGACAGCGGCCAGCTCGTGATCCGCTCGGGCAAGACGCCCTCGGTGGAGTCGCTCGGCATCCTCGGCTGGGGCTCGGACGACGCCCAGGCCGAGATGGAGAACCGCCTGCAGTCGTTCTACTCGGGCGGCGAGCAGGTCGACGTCGTGCTCTCGCCCAACGACTCCCTCGCGCTCGGCATCGAGCAGGCGCTCCTCGGCAACGGCTACTCGGTCGGCGAGGAGTGGCCGATCATCACCGGTCAGGACGCGGACCTCGCCAACGTGCAGGCGATGATCGCCGGCCAGCAGTCGATGACCGTCTGGAAGGACACGCGCGAGCTCGGTGAGCGCGTCGCGACGATGATCGAGCAGGTCCTGAACGAGGAAGAGGTCGAGGTCAACGACACCGAGACCTACGACAACGGCGACCACGTCGTGCCGGCCTACCTCCTCGAGCCGATCGTCGTCGAGCCGGACACGATCGAGCAGCACCTCGTCGAGTCGGGCTTCTACTCCGCGGACGAGCTCGGCCTCTGAGCCGACGGCGGCATCCGCCTCGCGCGGGGGCGCATCACGCCCCCGCGCACCCCACAGCACCGTGAGCGCCGGCGACCGACCGGCGCTCACGGTGCGCGGCGCCGCCGCCGCGACGGCGTGCGCACGCATTCAACCTCACCCTGGGAGGGCACATGTCAGCAATCCTCGAGATGCGCGGCATCACGAAAGAATTCAGCGGGGTCAAGGCCCTCGATGACGTCACGCTCACGGTCGAGCGCGGCCAGGTCCACGCGATCTGCGGCGAGAACGGCGCGGGCAAGTCGACGCTCATGAAGGTGCTCTCGGGCGTCTACCCGACCGGCTCCTACGACGGCGAGATCGTCTTCGAAGGCGAGCCCCAGCACTTCCGGACGATCAACGACTCCGAGTCGAAGGGCATCGTCATCATCCACCAGGAGCTCGCGCTGAGCCCCTTCCTCTCGATCGCCGAGAACATCTTCCTCGGCAACGAGATCCAGCGCTTCGGCGTGATCGACTGGGGCAAGACCAACCTCGAGGCGGCCAAGCTGCTCGCGCGCGTCGGGCTCGACGAGAACGTCGCCACGCCCGTGAGCCAGATCGGCGTCGGCAAGCAGCAGCTGGTCGAGATCGCGAAGGCCCTCTCGAAGAACGTCAAGCTGCTCATCCTCGACGAGCCGACGGCGGCGCTGAACGACGAGGACTCGCAGCACCTGCTCGACCTGATCCTGCACCTCAAGGGGCAGGGGATCACGTCGATCATCATCAGCCACAAGCTCAAGGAGATCAAGCGCATCGCCGACACCGTCACGGTCATCCGCGACGGCAAGACGATCGAGACGATCTCGGGCGACGAGATCGAGGAGTCGCGCATCATCCGCTCGATGGTGGGCCGCCCGCTCGACAACCTGTTCCCGGACCACGAGCCGAAGATCGGCGAGGAGAAGTTCCGCGTCGAGAACTGGACGGTCTTCCACCCGGTGGACGGCTCGCGGAAGGTCGTCGACGACGTGTCGTTCTCGGTGCGCGCCGGCGAGATCGTCGGCTTCGCGGGCCTCATGGGCGCCGGCCGCACCGAGCTCGCGATGAGCATCTTCGGCCGCTCCTACGGCCAGCAGATCTCCGGCAAGGTCTTCCTCGACGGCAAGCCGATCTCCACGCGCACGGTGCAGGAGGCGATCGACAATGGCCTCGCCTACGCCACCGAGGACCGCAAGCACTACGGGCTCAACCTCATCGGGGACATCACCGAGAACACCACCGCGGCGGCCCTCGACAAGGTCTCGAACACCGGCGTGATCAACGTCAACGAGGAGATCAAGGTCGCCGACCGCTTCCGCCAGGCGATGCGCACCAGGGCGCAGTCCGTCTCCGCCGTCGTCGGCGGGCTGTCGGGCGGCAACCAGCAGAAGGTCGTGCTCTCGAAGTGGATCTACTCGGATCCGGAGGTGCTGATCCTCGACGAGCCGACGCGCGGCATCGACGTGGGCGCGAAGTACGAGATCTACACGATCATCAACCGGCTCGCCGACGAGGGGAAGGCGGTCATCGTCATCTCCTCCGAGCTGCCCGAGCTCCTCGGGCTCTGCGACCGCATCTACACCATCGCCGGCGGCCGGCTCACGGGCGAGGTCGCCCGCGCCGACGCCAACCAGGAAGTGCTCATGCACTACATGACGCAGGAGAACGCAGCATGACCGACACCACGACGAAGCCGAAGGACTCCGCCACGAGCGGCATCCTCCGCTACTTCAGCAACAACATGCGGCAGTACGGTCTGCTCGCCGCGCTCATCGCGATCATCGCCCTGTTCACGATCCTCACGGGCGGCCGACTGCTGCTGCCCGGCAACGTGAACAACCTCATCACGCAGAACGCGTACGTGATCGTGCTCGCCATCGGCATGGTCATGGTCATCATCGCGCGGCACATCGACCTCTCCGTCGGCTCCGTCGTCGCGCTCGTCGGCGCCGTCACGGCGATCGGCATCACGCAGTGGCACCTCCCCTGGCCCGTCGCCGTCCTGCTGGGCATCTTCGTCGGCGGCCTCATCGGCGCCTGGCAGGGATTCTGGATCGCCTACGTGGGCATCCCCGCGTTCATCGTGACCCTCGCGGGAATGCTGCTGTTCCGAGGCCTCACCCTCGTCGTGCTCAACAGCCAGACGATCGGCGGCCTGCCCCAGGAGTTCAACAACCTCGCCGGCGGCTGGGTGCCCGGACTGTTCGGCACGTTCGACGTCTCGGGCATCTTCGGGCGGCTGTTCGACGAGGTCGACCTGTTCACGCTCGTCGTCGTCGTGCTCGTCGCCGCGGCGTTCGGGGGCGGGGAGTGGCGCAAGCGCCGCGAGCTCACCCGTCTCGAGCTGCCCAAGGAGCCGGGCTTCGCGTACATCGGCAAGATCGTCTTCGCCGCGGTCTTCCTGCTGTTCCTCGGCGTGCTGCTGGCCGCGTACAACGGCGTCCCCGTCGTGCTGATCATCCTCGCGGTGCTCATCATCGGCTACTCGTTCCTGCTCAACCGCACGGTGTTCGGCCGCAACATCTACGCGATGGGCGGCAACCTGCAGGCCGCGGCGCTGTCGGGCGTGCGCACGAAGCGCGTCGACTTCCTCATCTTCGTGAACATGGGCGCGCTCGCCGGTCTCGCCGGTGTGCTCGTCGCGGCGCGCGCCGGCGCGGCCAACCCGACCGCGGGCACGAGCTACGAGCTCGACGCGATCGCGGCCGTGTTCATCGGCGGCGCGGCCGTCACGGGTGGCGTCGGCACCGTCATCGGCGCCGTCATCGGCGCGTTCGTGATGGGCGTGCTGAACATGGGTCTGTCGATCCTCTCGGTGGACCAGGCGTGGCAGCAGGCCATCAAGGGCCTCGTGCTGCTCCTGGCGGTGGCGTTCGACCTCTTCAACAAGCGCCGCTCGTCGAAGGGCTGACGAGGCCGGTGGCAGTACCCGGCATCGTGTCGTCGCGCGGCGGATCGAGTCAGGTCCGCCGCGCGAACGTCGCACGCCTCCTTCGCCTCACCAACGAGCACGGCCCGCTCTCGCGCGCGGAGCTCACGCGGTTGACCGAGCTCAGCCGCTCGACGATCGGCGGCCTCGTCGCCGATCTGGCGGCGCGCGGCTTCGTGGTCGAGGCCGCGCCGGAGGACACCGGCGCGGCCGGCCGGCCGTCGCCGATCGTGCGCCCGAGCGACGACATCGTCGCGCTCGCGGTGAACCCGGAGCTCGACTCCATCACGATCGGCGCGGTCGGGCTGGGCGGCGCGGTGCGCTTCCGCATGCGGCACGAGGTGCAGGACCACAGCGCGGCGGCGGCGATCGACCTCATCACGAAGCTCGTCGGAGCCGTGCACGCGCGGTTCACGACGGAGCAGGTCGTGGGTGTCGGCATCGCGGTGCCCGGGCTCGTCCAGCCCGACTCCGGCGTCGTGCGCCTGGCGCCGCACCTGGGCTGGCACGACGTGCACATGGCCGAGACCATCACGATGCGCACGGGACTGCCGGCGTACGTCGAGAACGACGCGAGCCTCGGCGCCGCCGCCGAGGCGATGTTCGGCGCGGGCCGCGGCCACGACACCGTGCTGTACCTGCACGGCGGGTCCTCGGGCATCGGCGGCGGGGTGCGGGCGCGCGGGCAGCAGCTGCCGAGCGCGCAGGGCTACATCGCCGAGCTCGGGCACACCCTCGTCAACTCGCACGGCCGGCGGTGCCACTGCTCCGCCATCGGCTGCCTCGAGACCGAGGTGCGCTTCGACGCGCTGCTGCGCGCGATGGGCCTCGACGACCTCGACCTGCGCGAGGTCGGCGCCGCCATCGCCAGCCACCGCAGCCCTGCGCTCGACGAGATCATCGCCGGGCAGCTGCGCATGCTGGCCGTGGGCCTGCGCAACGCGGTGAACGCATTCAACCCGTCGCTCATCGTGCTCGGCGGCTTCCTCAGCGCCCTCTACGAGTCCCAGCCCGAGACGCTCGAGACGGCCCTGCGCGAGCAGCTCATGCCGCCCATCGCCGAGGCTCTCGAGCTCTCGCGCGGCACGCTCGGCGTCGACCGCCTGCTCGTCGGGGCCGCCCAGCTGGCGTTCGAGCCGATGCTCGACGACCCGCTCGAATTCGCGCTGCCGATCTACTGATCCGCGCCCGGCTCGCCGCCGGGCCGCCAGGCAGCCGCGCCGGGCTGCCCGGCGCCCGCGACGGGCGCGCCGATCGCGCCGGCGGCCATGGCCGGCACGGCCCGCGAGCCGTCCGCGCCGCCCACGGCAGCGTCGCCGTGCTCACCCCAGCGATGGGTGCGGTCCGCCGCCGCGGCGGCGACGGCCCCGGCGCGCACCTCGGCGAACACGGCCATCAGGTCGGCGCGGTCCAGGCCCACGACGGTGCCCGACACGGCGCCGGTGACGGTGTGCGCCTGCAGCGATCCGACGGTCTGCAGGCGGCTGATCGGCCCCTGCGAGATCGAGACCCCCTGCAGCCGCGCGAGCGGCAGGATCGCCTGCCGGCGCCACACGGTGCCGCGGCGCAGGTGCAGCGCGTACGCGGTGACGAGGGCGCCGTGCCGCTTGAAGGAGGCGAGGCGGCGCCACCGTGCCCGGCGCGCCATGACGCGGTACGGGTCGCCCTCCCCGGGGCCGAGCACGCCGTGATCGATCACGAACGGCAGGTCCTGGGCGGGCAGGTACGGCAGGATCAGCTGCAGCACCCGGATCGCGTCGTCGCGCGTGCCCACGGGCAGCACCTGGCTGAACTGCTGCTGCGCCGACGCCTGGGCGGCGGCGCTCTGGCCCGACACGCGGTTGATGTTGATGCGCCACCAGCCGAACGGCTTCCACAGCAGCGGCTGCACGAGCTCGACGGCGTGGATGCGCCCTGGCGGGATCGTCTGGGTGACGGTCGTGAGCAGCCCGAAGGTCACGCGCACACCGTCGGGCGTCGGCGCGATGGCGTAGCGCAGTGCCTTGCTCAGGCCGCTCCACACGACGCTCACCACGGCCAGCGCCATGGGCACGCCCGTGGTCAGCGCCGTGATCCCGAGGATGATGAATCCCTCGCCGTCCTCGTTCGTCAGCGCGACGGGGATGAGCCCGACGAGCGAGACGAGGAAGATCCCCCCGAAGAAGATGATCCAGACCACGGCGTCGAGCAGCTGGGAGGCGATCACGCGCCCGAGCGGCAGCTTCACGACACTCTCGGGGGCGACGTCCGCCAGGTCGGCGCCCTCGACGAGCTCCTGCACGCCGGCCGACACCGTCTGCTGCAGCCGGCCGTGCGGCGCCGCGCCGGCTCCCGCTCCACCCGCGTCCGGTGCCGTGCCCTCCCGCGCCGCGCGCTTGGCGGCGCGCGCGCCGGAGGCCAGGCGCAGGATGTCGGCGCGCACCTCCTCGGCCCGGCGCACGGCGAGGTACTCGAGCGGCACGTTCGCGTCGGTGCCCGCGCCGTCCACCTCGAGCTTGGCCATGCCGATGAGCCGCGGCGGGAAGGGCCGGGTGAGGTTGACGCCCTGCACGCGATCCAGCGGCGCGCGGCGATGCGTGCGGAAGATCATGCCCTTGCGCACCTCGACGTGCTCGTCGGTGATGCGGAACTGGTGCACGCGCCAGCTGAGCCAGAACAGGCCCGTGACGATCGCGACGATCGCCAGCAGCACGAGCAGCGCGACGATCACCATGTTGTTCGCGACCGTCCAGTCGATCGCCCAGCCGATCGGATCGCCGTTCTCGTAGTCGTACTCGTCGTCGGCCAGCTCGTGCGGCGCCACGACCGAGATGAAGCCGTAGATGATCCGGTCGCGCAGGTTCGCGAGCAGGATGCCGATCACGATGATCAGCGCGATCCCGCCCTTGAACAGCGGCGTCAGCGGGTGCAGCCGGTGCCAGTCGCCGTCGGCGAGCGCCGACGAGCCGCCGCCGGCGAGCGGAGCGGGAGCCGCGTCGCCGGCGATGGCGGCCCGGCCGGTGGGGAGGCTCGGATCGGTCACAGCCCGGTCCGTCGGGTCTCGGCGACCTGGATGAGGGTGTCGCGCAGCGCCTCGGCGGCCTCCTGCGACAGGCCGGGGATCTCCACGCCCGTCGTCGCGGCGGCCGTCACCATCTTGAGCTTCGCGATGCCGAAGGCGCGATCCATCGGCCCGTGCGTGATGTCGACGAGCTGCATGCGACCGTAGGGGACGGCGACGATCCGCTGCCACAGGATGCCCTTGCGGAAGACGATGTCGTCCTCGCGCAGCATGTAGCCCAGCGCGCGAGCCTGGCGGGGCAGCACGAGCTGCGTGATGAGCGTGACCGCGAGGAGCGCGGCCCCCGGCCACCAGACCCACGGCTGGTCGAGCGCGAGACCGACGACGAGCATCGCGGCGATCACGAGCCCGGCGAAGATCGCGTTCTGCACGGTCTGCGACACGACGTACTTGGGTGAGATCTGGTGCCAGTGCCCGTCGAGCGCGAGTCGGCCCTGGCCGCGGGGCTCGCGGACGGCCGTGTAGGTGCCGCGATCGAGTGCGGGCGCGGCCTCGGGGGCGCTGTGGCCGGACGGCGGCGCGAGCGGCACGTGGGCGGGCTCGCCCGACGCGGCGCTCACCTCGGCGCCCGCGGCCTCGGCGCCGAGCTGCTCGGCGCGAGGCGGATCGGCCGGCCGGGGCGGCACGGGCGGCGCGCCCTCGGGAAGGGGAGGGGCCGCGCCTGGCACGGGTGGCGCCGCGGGCGGCACCTGCCCGTCAGTGTGCGGCGGGCGCGCCGGCTCCGGGGTCGTCGGGCTCTCGGTCATCGGGATCCTTCGGCAGCGTGCACCAGTGTTCGGCGATCAGCGCTGCGGTCACGAGGACGGCCCCCGCCACCGCGGTTGCGATGATCGTGCCCATCGAGCCTATCCCGGGGCTCACCGGCCGTGTGGCGAGGTAGGCGACGAAGCCGAGACCCGCTCCCCCGAGCGCGGCGCCGACGATGCTCGAGGCGCGCGCGAGCATCGCGATCCGCACCGCCCGGAACGGATCGACGCGCGGCGCCTTCGGATCGAGCAGCGAGCGCCGGATCGGCCACGCCAGCGCGACGCACGCCGCGCCCAGCAGGACGAGCAGGATCGGCAGCGACACCGCGGGCGTGAACGTGGCGCGCCCGCTCGCGGTGAGCAGGTGGTCGATAAGGAACGCCGCGCCGCCGCCGAGCAGCGCGGCGATGAGGAGGGAGACGGGGCCGGTGCGCTTCATCGCGCGTCCTTCCCGAGCGCCGCGAGCAGGTCGGCCACGCGGCCGCGGCCGGGCAGCACGGCATCCGGATCGATCGACAGCCACGGCCCGAGCACGAAGTCGCGCTCGGCGGCGCGCGGGTGGGGCAGCTGCAGCCGCTCGTCGTCGCTCATCCGGTCACCGTACGCGATGAGGTCGAGATCGAGGGTGCGATCGCCCCAGCGCTCGGCGCGCACCCGCCCGTGGCGCGACTCGATGACGTGCAGCATCGCCAGCAGCATGTCGGGCGCGAGGCGCGTGCGCACGATCGCGACGGCGTTGAGGTACGCCGGCCGGTCCGCGCTCGGGCCGTCGAGGGTGAGCGCGACCGACTCGATCGGCTCGGACGCCGCCACGAGCTCCGTGAGCGGCAGGTGCCGCAGATCGTGCATCGCCTCGCGCATCAGCCGCTCGCGGTCGCCCAGGTTCGAGCCGAGCGCGACGACGGCGTCCACGGGCGCGGCGGGCTCCCGCGGCTCGCGCGGCGGCAGGGGCTCGGCGAGGCGGCGGCTCATCGCCGCGCCCCCGGTGCGCCCGGCAGCCGCTCGGGCACGCCGTCGTGCACGGTGACCGACACATCGGCGAACTGCGCGGCGATGGGCGCCTGCGGCTTGTGCACCGTGACGGCGACGAACAGGACCCTCTCGTCCTCGAGCACCGCGCGCGCGATGCGGTGCGCGAGCGTCTCGATGAGGTTCACGGGCTCGCCGCCGACGATCGCCACCACCTTCTCGGCCAGCTCGCCGTAGTGCACGGTGTCGGCGACGTCGTCGGTCTCGGCCGCGCGCGCCGTCTGCACGCTCAGCCGCAGGTCGACGACGAACTCCTGCCCCTGCTCGCGCTCGAAGTCGAAGACCCCGTGGCGGCCGAAGCACCGCAGGCCCGTGAGCTCGATCATGTCCACGGGATTCACTTCCGTCCCTCCCACGCGCCGACCACCGCGAGCGCGTCGCGCGAGGCGGCCGCATCGTGCACGCGCACGGCGTGCGCTCCCGCCTGCGCCGCCAGCACGCTCGTCACGGCGGTCGCGAGGTCGCGTCGCGCCATCGACGGCCCCTCCCCGAGCGCCGCCTCGAGGAAGCGCTTGCGCGAGGTGCCGACGAGCACCCGGTACCCGAGCGCCGTCACCTCGCCCAGGCCGCGCAGCAGCTCCCAGTTCTGCTCGCCGTGCTTGGCGAACCCGACCCCCGGATCCAGGATGATCCGCTCGGCGGGGATGCCGGCGGCCAGCGCCGCCTCGGCCCGCGCGCGCAGCTCGGCGGCCACCTCGCGCGCCACGTGCGCGTACCGCGCCTGCGCGTACATGTCGACCGAGGGGCCGCGCCAGTGCCCGATCGCGTACTCCGCGTCGGAGCCGGCGACCACGCCCAGGATGTCCGGATCGGCGAGCCCGCCCGCCACGTCGTTCACGATCCGCGCCCCCGCCGCGACGGCCGCCTCGGCCGTGGCGGCGCGGTAGGTGTCCACGCTCACGACGGCGCCCTCGGCGGCGAGCGCGGCGATCACGGGCCCGATGCGCCGGATCTCCTCGTCCGCCCCGACCGGCTCCGACCCGGGGCGCGTCGACTCGCCGCCCACGTCGAGCACCGTCGCGCCGTCGGCGCGCAGCCGCCGACCGTGCGCGATCGCGGCGTCGTGGTCGAAGTGCGCGCCGCCGTCGCTGAACGAGTCGGGCGTGACGTTCACGATCCCCCAGATGTCGATCATGCGTGCTCCCCCGTCGGCCGCGCCGCCGCGATCAGCGCGATGACCTCGGCGCGGGCGGCCGGCTCGGCCAGCTCGCCGCGCGCCGCCACGGTCACGGTCGAGCTGTCGGGCTGGCGTCCGCCGCGCATCGTGACGCACTGGTGCACGGCGTCGAGCACCACGAGCACGCCGCGCGCGTCGAGCGACGAGGCGACGACGTCGGCGATCTGCTCGCCCAGTCGCTCCTGCACCTGGGGCCGGTTCGCGAGGATGTCGACCACGCGCGGCAGCGTGCTGAGCCCCACCACGCGCTCGCCCGGCAGGTACGCGATGTGGGCGCGCCCGGCCGAGGGCAGCAGGTGGTGCTCGCAGATCGAGCGGAAGCGGATGTCGCGCACGATCACGGCGCCCGTCGGCAGCGTCTCGGGCGCCGGGCCCTGCGCCACGCTGATCGTGTGCGCGAGCGGCGCCGCCGGGTCCTCACCCACGCCGGCGAACAGCTCGGCGACCATGTCGGCCACCCGCTCCGGCGTGCGACGGAGCCCGGGACGATCCGGATCCTCGCCCACGGCCAGCAGCAGCTCGCGCGTCAGCTCCGCGACGCGCCTGCGATCGACACCCACGCCCGCCCCCTTCGGTCGGATTCCCGTCAGGACGGATCAGGCCGTCGCGGGACGCGCCTTCCCCGTGCCCGGCGACGGATGGTGCACGGGCGCGCCCCCGCGCTCGGCGGCGGTCTGGGCGGCGACGCCCGGGTGCTGCTCGGGGCGGCGCGGGATCTGCACGGGCGGGTGCTCCGAGACGGGACGATCCTCGCTCGAGAGCCACTGCGGGCGCTCGGGCAGCTTCTGGATGTCCTTGAAGATCTCCTCGATCTGCAGGTGGTCGAGGGTCTCCTTCTCGAGCAGCTCGAGGGCCAGGCGGTCGAGGATCTCGCGGTTGGCCGAGAGCACCTGATACGCCTCGTCGTGCGCCTGCTCGATGAGCCCGCGCACCTCGTCGTCGATCCGCTGCGCGAGCACGTCCGAGTAGTCGCGGCCGTGACCCATGTCGCGGCCCATGAAGACCTCGCCGCTGCCCGCGCTGAGCTTGACGGGGCCGACGGCGGCGGTCATGCCGTACTCGGTGACCATCTTGCGGGCGATGTCGGTGGCCTTCTCGATGTCGTTCGAGGCGCCCGTGGTGGGGTCGTGGAAGACGATCTCCTCGGCGACTCGCCCGCCCATGGCATAGGTGAGCTGATCCTGCAGCTCGTTGCGCGTGACGGAGTACTTGTCCTCGAGCGGCAGCACCATCGTGTAGCCCAGTGCCTTGCCGCGGGGCAGGATCGTGATCTTCGTCACGGGATCGGTGTGGTTCATCGCCGCCGCCGCGAGCGCGTGGCCGCCCTCGTGGTACGCCGTGATGAGCTTCTCCTTGTCCTTCATCACGCGCGTGCGGCGCTGCGGGCCGGCGATGACGCGGTCGATCGCCTCGTCGAGCGCGCGGCTGTCGATCAGCTGGGCGTTCGAGCGCGCCGTGAGCAGCGCGGCCTCGTTGAGCACATTGGCCAGGTCGGCGCCCGTGAAGCCCGGCGTCTTGCGGGCCACCACGTCGAGGTCGACGGAGTCGGCGAGCGGCTTGCCGCGGCCGTGCACCTCGAGGATGCGACGGCGGCCGGCCAGGTCGGGGGCGTCCACGCCGATCTGCCGGTCGAAGCGGCCCGGGCGCAGCAGCGCCGGGTCGAGGATGTCGGGGCGGTTGGTCGCCGCGATCACGATGACGTTCGCCTTCGGGTCGAAGCCGTCCATCTCGACGAGCATCTGGTTCAGCGTCTGCTCGCGCTCGTCGTGCCCGCCGCCCATGCCGGCGCCGCGGTGGCGCCCGACGGCGTCGATCTCGTCGATGAAGATGATCGCCGGGGCGTTCTCCTTGGCCTCCTTGAAGAGGTCGCGCACGCGGCTCGCGCCGACGCCGACGAACATCTCCACGAAGTCCGATCCGGAGATCGAGTAGAACGGCACGCCCGCCTCGCCCGCGACGGCGCGCGCGAGCAGCGTCTTGCCGGTGCCGGGAGGGCCGTACAGCAGCACGCCCTTGGGGATGCGCGCGCCGACGGCCTGGTACTTGGCGGGGTCCTTCAGGAAGTCCTTGATCTCCGCGAGCTCCTCGAGCGCCTCGTCCGCGCCGGCGACGTCGGCGAAGGTGACGTCGGGGTGCTCCTTGTTCGCGAGCTTGGCGCGCGACTTGCCGAACTGCATCACGCCACGGCTGCCGCCGGCGGCGCTCGACATGAGGAACCAGAACAGCGCGCCCAGCAGCAGGATGGGGATGAGCAGCGACAGCAGGCCGTCGAAGAACGACGGCTGCGGCACGACGTCGTTGTAGCCGTCCTCGGGCTCCGCGCCCTCGACGGCGTCGACGACCTCGGCCGCGCGCGCGTCGACGTAGTAGAACTGCACCGAGGTCGCGTCCTCGTACGCCTCCGACAGCGTCAGATCCACGCGCTGATCGCGGTCGGTGATCGTCACCTGCTGCACCGTGTCGCCGGAGAGCAGCTCGAGGCCCTCCTGCGTGGAGACCTGGCGGGGACCGCCCAGGTTGGACAGCAGCGAGAAGCCGACGACCAGGAGCACGCCGATCAGCAGCACGTAGATCAGCGGGTTGCGGGTGATCTTCTTGACGTTCATATCTGGGCCGGGCCCGGGCTCCTCTTCGTCGCATCGGCGTCGCCGAAACGCACGCTCGCGCGCGTTGCCGTCCAGGCTACCGCCGGGCGGCTATGCCCCGTCTGGGATTCGCCCCGGGCGTAACGGGCGGCGGATCAGCTGTAGACGTGCGGCGCGAGCACCGCCACATCGCGCAGGTTGCGGTAGCGCTCGGCGTAGTCGAGGCCGTAGCCCACGACGAACTCGTTGGGGATGTCGAAGCCCAGGTACTTGCAGTCCACGTGCACCTTCGCCGCCTCGGGCTTGCGCAGCAGGGCGAGCACCTCGATCGACTCCGCACCGCGCGAGTCGAAGTTCTCGAGCAGCCAGCTGAGCGTGAGGCCCGAGTCGATGATGTCCTCGACGATCAGCACGTGCCGACCGTGCAGGTCGGTGTCGAGATCCTTGCGGATCTGCACGACGCCGCTCGACTTCGTGCCCGCGCCGTAGCTCGACACGGCCATCCAGTCCATCTGGATGTGGCCCGTGAGGTGCCTCGCGAAGTCGGCCATGACCATGACGGCGCCCTTCAGCACGCCGACGAGCAGCAGCTCCTTGCCCTCGTAGTCGGCCTCGACCCGCTGGGCGAGCTCGGCCAGCTTGGCGTCGATCTGCTCCTGGGTGACGAGGACGGTGGTCAGATCATCGGAGATGTCGGCCGCGCGCATGCTCCGAGTCTACGGACGCGCGCCGGCCGCACCTCACCGGTTGCTGAATGGACGTGCGCGGGTTCGACCACACATCGGTCACCGCGCCGAGAGCACGATCATCCCGCCCCGCCGCGTGGCGGTGAACACGGGCAGGTCGATCGGTCCCTGGCCGCGCCAGTCGGTGGCCAGGCGGGCGATCTCGAGGGTCTGCGTGCGGGTGAGGCTCACGCCGAACTCGCTCTGCGCCACGTGCCGGATGATCCGATTCCGGATCGCGGCGGGGTTGGCCGCGAGCGCGGCGGCCGAGACGGCGATGCCGGCCTCGGCGTGCTCGACGATGTCCTCGATGGTCTCGTCGATCATGTCGGCGAAGGCCTCGTTGTCCTCGCGCAGCTGCTCGGCCGTGCGCGCGAGGGCCTCGGCGATGCCGGGGCCGAGCTCGCTCTCGAGCACCGGCAGCACCCGGTCGCGGGCGCGCACGCGGGCGAACCGGGGCTGGGCGTTGTGCGGATCGGTCCACGCCTCCAGGCCCGACGCCGCGCAGAAGGCGCGGGTCTGCTCGCGGCGCAGGCCCAGCAGCGGGCGGATCCACGCCGTGCCCCGCTCGTCGACGCGGCGCGGCGCCATGCCCTGCAGGCTCCCGGCGCCGGATCCGCGCGCGAGGGCGAGCAGCACGGTCTCGGCCTGGTCGTCGAGCGTGTGCCCGAGCAGCACCGCCGCCGCGTCGGCGCTCACGGCCAGGCGCGAGAGCGCGGCGTAGCGGGCCTCGCGGGCGGCCGCCTCCGGGCCGCCCTCCGTGCCCACCTCGACGCGCACGACCCGGGCGTCGGCGATCCCGACCTCGCGGGCGGCCTCGGCGGCGCGCGCCGCGACATCCGCCGATCCCTCCTGCAGGCCGTGATCGATCGTGGCGCTCGCGACCCTCAGGCCGAGCTTGGGTGCCTCGTGCGCGGCCGCCGCCGCGAGCGCGAGCGAATCGGGGCCGCCCGAGAGCGCGACGAGCACGACCGATCCGCTGCCCTCGAGCGGCGCGAGGGCCTCGCGCACGGCGAGGCGGACGGCGGCGACGGAGGGATCGAGCACGCTCGCCAAAGTACTGCGGATAGGCTTTAGCCGACTAATCAGCCGTCTTCTCAAGGAGCAAAAGGCATGGGCGCGTACGACGCAGTCATCGAGATCCCGCGCGGCAGCCGCGTGAAGTACGAGGTCGACCACGGCACGGGCCGGGTGTTCCTCGACCGCGTGCTGTACACGACGTTCGGCTACCCCACCGACTACGGCTTCTTCGAGAACACCCTCGGCGAGGACGGCGACCCGCTCGACGTGCTCGTCGTCATGGACCACTCGGTCTACCCGGGCGTGGGCGTCAAGGTGCGCCCCGTGGCCGTGCTGAAGATGAGCGACGAGGCCGGCGGCGACGACAAGGTCATCGCGGTCATCGCGAAGGACCCGCGCTGGGACCACATCCAGGACGTCGACGACCTGCCCGAGTTCACGAAGAAGGAGATCGGGCACTTCTTCGAGCACTACAAGGACCTCGAGCCCAACAAGTGGGTCAAGGTCGACGAGTGGGCCGGCGCCGCCGAGGCCGAGCGCCTCGTGACCGAGGCCTTCGAGCGCTTCCAGCAGCACGAGGGCGACACCCGCACGCAGGGCGCCGGGGAGTTCCCGAACTCCGTCAGCTGACGCTGTCCGCGAAGGGGATCCGCCACGGCGGGTCCCCTTCGTCGTTCCCGGATCGGGTTCGCACCGGTCCCGGCGAAGGACTTACAGCCAGACGCCCCGGGCGCTCATGAACGGGCTCGGGTTGACCGTGCCGCCGTTCACGTACACCTCGAAGTGCACGTGGCAGCCGAACGAGTTGCCCGTCTGGCCCTCGTAGGCGATGACCTGGCCGGCGTTGACCCACTGGCCCCAGCCGACGACGATCCTGCTGGAGTGGGCGTAGCCGGTGGCCACACCCCCGCCGTGGTCGATCCGCACGTAGTTGCCGTAGCCGCCGTTGTAGCCGGCGTAGGTCACGGTGCCGGAGTGCGCGGCGTAGATGGGCGCGCCGCAGCCGGCCGCCATGTCGACGCCGTAGTGCCACGTGCTCGCGCAGTAGCTGCTGTTGCACTGCCCCTGACGCGGGCCGTAGCCGGATGTCCACCGCCCGCTCGACGGGCGCACCCAGCCGTTGCCCGGCCCCTGGCCCCCGCCGCCGACGTTCCCGCCGCCACCGCCACCGCCGCCGCCGCTGTTCTGCGCGGCCTCCTCGCGCTGCCGCTGCGCTTCGGCCTCGCGCGCCCGCGCGGCGGCCTCCTCGCGCTCGCGGCGCTTGCGCTCCTGCTCGGCCTCCCACGCCTTCTTCGCCTCGACGCCCTTCTGGTAGTCGGCGACGGTCTTGGCGGTGCTGTCCTTGAGCGCGGCGAGCTGCGCCTCGAGCGTGACCTGGCGCTCCTCCTGCACGGCGAGCGCGGCCTGCGCGGCCTGGTGCGCCTGCTGCGCGGCGAGCGACTTGGCCTCCGCCTCCTTGTTCAGGCGGTCGCGCTCGGCCCTGGCGACCTCGGCCTGCTCGCTGAGCGCCTTGGCGGCGTCGCGCGCGCTGGCGGCGCCGGCGTAGATCGAGTCGTTGTTCTCGGCCAGCTTGTCCATCTGACCGAGCTTGGTGAGCAGCTCATCGGCGTTCTCGGCCGAGTCGGCGAACAGCACCTCAAGCGAGGTGCCCGATCCGCTCGTGCGCGACAGCTGCGACGCGACGCGCGCGGCGGCGAGCGCCGCGGCGTCCGCCTTCTGCGACTGCTCGTCGGCCTGGCGCTGCAGCTCGTCGGCGCGGTACGCGGCCTCGAAGAGCGCCTGCTGCGCCTCGTAATGCTCGTCGGCGGCCTTCTGCGCGGCCTGCTGCTTCGCGGCCACGTCGGCGGCGAGCTGGTTGATGAGGCCCTCGATGCGCTTGACCTCGGCGGCCTTGGCCGACTCGTTGTTGCGCGCGGCCTCCACGTCGGCCCACGAGGGGTAGTCGGCTGCGTTGTAGGCGTATGCCGGCTTGCCGAAGGCGCTGACGCTCAGCGCGGCGGCGCCGATCGCGCCCGCGGCGAGGGCCACGCGGCGCGAGACCGGGCCCCACAGCACGCGGCGCTCCGCCTCGGTGGGTGCGCAGCCACACGCGTCCGGGTCGATTCCCTGGGACATCTGGCTGCCGGCACCTTCCTTCACAGGCATCACACTAACAACATCAATAACATCCGCAACTGTCGGATGCCGACCGGCTCCCGCTCGCGCGCCTGTCGAGAGCGTGCGGGCACCCCCGCGATTCTGTCGCGCGACACACCCGGGGAGCGCGCGCCGCGCCCTCGTTTTGGAAATCCGCGAGGCTTCCGCGTATGCTGGATCGTCGGCAAGCGTGAGCCCCGGGTTCACTCCGGCCCCATCGTTTAGCGGCCTAGGACGCCGCCCTTTCACGGCGGTAGCACGGGTTCGAATCCCGTTGGGGTCACACGAACCGATACAATTACATAGATCTGGCCCTGTAGCGCAGTTGGTTAGCGTGCCGCCCTGTCACGGCGGAGGTCGCGGGTTCAAGTCCCGTCAGGGTCGCTCCAAGCGACGGGCCCTCTCGATAGCACCACCTTCGAGGAGGCCTTTCGCATAGGACGCGGCACGTTCTTCGGATCGCAGCCGCGAGGCTCTGTAGCTCAGTTGGTAGAGCGCACGACTGAAAATCGTGAGGTCACGGGATCGACGCCCGTCGGAGCCACCACCTGAAACCCCCGGTTCGCCGGGGGTTTTCTCGTTCCGCAGGACCGCTCAGCGGCCGCCGGCCACCCGGATCGTCGTGCCGGTCACGTACGAGGCGTCTGCCGAGAGCGCGAAAGCCACGACGCCGGCGACCTCCTCGGCCCGGCCGGCGCGGCCCAGCGGATGAGAGGCCGCGACGCGCGCCACGCGACCGGCATCGCCCGCGTCGGCGTGGATGTCGGTGTCGATGGTGCCGGGCGCGACGCCGACCACGCGGATGCCGCGATCCGCCGCCTCGATCGCGAGGCCCTTCGTCAGCGCATCCACGCCCGCCTTCGCGGCGGCATAGTGCACGTACTCCCCCGGAGAGCCGGTCGTCGCCGCGCCCGACGAGATGTTGACGAGCACGCCGCCCTGCGTCAGCTCGGCGACCGCGCGGCGCGCGACGAGCACGGCGGAGGTCAGGTTGAGGTCGATGACGCGCCGGATGACGTCGCTCGGCGTCTGGGCGAGAGGCCCGATATGCAGGGTCGCACCCGCGTTGTTGACGACGCCGGCGAGACGCCCGACCTCGGCCGCTTCCGCGAAGAGCGCGTCGATGCCTTCGTCAGTCGTGAGGTCGGCGCGCACGAGTCGGCAGGACGCTCCGAACGACTCGACCGCGGCGCGCGTCCGGGTCGCGGCATCCTCGTCCCGCACGTAGCCGAGGACGAGGTCGTGGCCTTCCGCGGCGAGGCGCCGCGCGACGGCGGCGCCGATGCCGCGGGTTCCACCGGTGATGAGCGTGAGAGGACGGGGCACCTCCCCACGCTAGCCTCCGCACCCCATGCCACGAGGCGCTCCTCGAGACCCGACCTGCCCCGTCGCCGAGAGCGCTTCGGAATGGAAAGTGGAGCGCCGTGCGTTGCCTACCGTGTCACGTCATCCCACGAAGGAGTCGACCATGCGAGCCGCAGCCTACCGAACCTATGGAGGATCCGAGGTGCTCGCCGTCGAGGACCTCCCCGAGCCCCACGCGACGCCGGGGACCGTGCGCATCGCGACGATCGCCGCGAGCGTGAACCCCATCGACTGGCTGCTGCGTGCCGGTCGCCTCGAGGGGATCTTCCCCGTGACCTTCCCCGCGATCCCCGGCCGCGACGCGGTCGGCGTCGTCGACGAGGTGGGCGAGGGCGTGACGGACACGGCGATCGGCGACCTGGTGTTCGGACTCACCGGCGTGACCGGCGCGACGGCCGAGCGCACCGTGCTGTCGGCATGGGCGCCCGTGCCGGAGACGTGGACGATGCCCGAGGCCGCGGCCGCCGGGCTGGCCTCGGCGACCGCGATTCCCGCCCTCGCCGCGCTCGGCGACCTCGACGGCAAGACGCTCCTCGTCGACGGCGCGGCCGGCGGCGTCGGCACGGCCGCATCCGCAGTGGCCGTGAGTCGCGGCGCCCGCGTGATCGGCACCGCCAGCGAGCGCAACCACGCGTTCCTCTCCTCGATCGGCGTCACGCCCGTCGCCTATGGCCCGGGGCTGACCGATCGCGTCGCCGCCGTCGCGCCGGAGGGCATCGACCTCGCGCTGGACGCGGCGGGGGCCGGGACTCTGCCCAAGCTCGTCGCCCTGGCCGGCTCCGCCGACCGCGTCGTCACCGTCGCCGACGCCGCCGGCGCCCGTGACCTCGGCGTGCGCCACGTGAACGCCGCCAATGTCTCGGCGTCGCTCGCCGCGACGGCGCAGCTCGGCGCCGCGGGCCGGTATACGCCTCGGGTCGCCGCGACGTTCGCTCTCGACGACGTGGCGCGCGCGCACGAGCACGCCGAGAGCCGATCGGGCAAGGTCGCGATCACCGTCGCGGTGTAACCCGCCTACTGAGGCACGAGCTGCTGCAGCGTCCAGGCGTTGCCGTCGGGGTCGACGAAGGTGACGAAGCGACCCCAGGGCTGGTCGTCCACGCCGTCGGCCTCGACGCCGCGCTCGCGCAGGTAGGCCAGCGCCGCGTCGGCGTCGTCGACCACCACCTGCACGTTGCGCATGCTGCCGGGGGCGTCGTCGCTCAGGCCGTCGCCGAAGGCGATCGAGCAGGCCGAGCCCGGCGGCGTCACCTGCACGAAGCGCAGCGTCTCGCTCACGCGATGGTCGTGATCCACGTTCCAGCCGAGCGTGTCGCCGTAGAACGCGACGGCGCGATCGGTGTCGGAGACGGGCACGAAGATGAGTTCGATCCGGAAGTCCATGGCGTCCTCGCTTCTCTCACGCCCGACGGTACGCGGGGGCACCGACATCCGCGAGACCCGCCCGGCTCGTATCCTGGTGCGCATGCCGGGGCCTCGTTCCTCTCGCGCGACGATGAAGGATGTCGCCGCGCTGGCCGGCGTGTCGCCGAAGACGGTGTCGAACGTCGTCACGGGGGTGACGTTCGTGCGGCCCGAGACGCGCGAGCGCGTCGAGGCGGCCATGCGCGAACTCGAGTTCGTGCCCAACCTCAGCGCGCGCGGCCTGCGCAACGGCCGCTCCGGCACGATCGCGGTGGCGCTGCCCGATCTCGGCACGGCGTTCTCGGCCGATCTCATGCACTGGCTCGTGCAGGTGGCGCACAGCCGGGGGCTGGCGGTGCAGATCGAGGAGACGGCGTCCGAGCCGCAGCGCGAGCGCGAGCTGCTGTCGCGGGCGCGGGCGCACCTGATCGACGGCCTCATCCTCAACCCGATCCGGATCGAGGACAGCGTCATCGAGCACGCGGATCGCCTGCCGCCGGTCGTGCTGATCGGCGAGGTCGAGCAGCACCGCACCGATCGCGTGCTCGTCGACAGTCGCGCCGCCGCCCGCGACCTCACGGCGCACGTGCTCGCCAAGGGCGCCCGGCGCGTGGCCGTGCTCGGCGGCGACGCCCGCACCCCGGGCACGACCGCGACGAGTCGCATCCGCCTGGCCGGGTACCGCGACGCCCTGCGCGAGGCGGGGATCGCGCCCGACCCGGCGCTCGAGCTGTACGTGTTCCCGTGGACGATGGCGGGCGGCGCCGCGGCGGCGCGCGAGCTGCTCGACCGCTCGGTGCCGTTCGACGCGGTCGTCGCGTTCACCGACTCGATCGCCGTCGGCGCCTTGCACGCGCTCCACGACCACGGCATCCGCGTGCCCGAGCAGGTGCTCGTGGCGGGCTTCGACGACGTCGAGGTCGCCCGCTACACCGCGCCGCCCCTGACGACGATCGGCTTCGACCGGCACGAGTTCGCCCGCGCCGCGATCGAGCTGCTCGAGTCGCGCTTCGACGACCGCTCGACCCCTCCCCGCGCGGTGACGGTGCCCCACCGCCTCATCGTGCGCGGCAGCACGATGGACGAGCCCCGCGGCTACGACCCGTCGGCCTGAACGACGGGTCTGCGCCCGCCGCCTACACGATCCGGGCCGCGAACGACAACCCTTGCGCCGCCCATTTCATCGATGTAATGATGGCGCCGACCCGGTCCACCGGTTCGAGGTTCACGTCACAAGGGAGTGGCTATGACACCACCGTTTCAGCTGACAAGACGTCAGCTCCTCGCGGGGGCGGCGACCTTCGCCGGCGCCGCGGCACTCACCGCCTGCACGCCGGCGAGCACGATCGGCGGCCCGACCACCCTGCAGTTCTGGCATCTGCTCAGCGGCGGCGACGGCGTCACGATGTCGGGCCTCATCGACGAGGCCAACGCGTCGCAGAGCGACTACGCCGTGCGCCCCACGGTGCTGGCCTGGGGCAGCCCGTACTACACGAAGCTCGCGATGGCCGGCACGGGCGGCCGCGCCCCCGATGTGGCGGTCATGCATGCCACGCGCGTGGAGGGCTACGCGCCCGGCGGCCTGCTCGATCCCTGGGACCTCGACAGGCTCGCCGCGCTCGGCGTGGACGGGACGACGTTCCCCGCGCCCATCTGGGAGAAGGGCATCACGGGCGGCGAGGTGTACAGCGTCGCTCTCGACGCGCACCCGTTCATCCTCATGTACAACACCGACGTGTGCGACGCCGCGGGCGTGCTCTCCAGCGACGGCCGCCTCGCGCCGGTCGACTCGCCCGAGGCGTTCCTCGAGATGCTGCGGGCCGTCGCCGGATCCGCCGAGGAGCACGGCCTGTCGTACGGCTACCTCGGCGACGGCGCGCAGATGTGGCGGCTCTTCTACACGCTGTACACCCAGCACGGCGCCGCCATGACGCTGCCCGAGGCCGGCCCCGCCGAGTTCGACGACGACATCGCCGTCGAGTCGCTCACGCTCATGCAGAGCCTGCTCGACGGCGAGATCGCCGCCCCGCAGAACGACTACGCCTCGGCCATCGCCGAGTTCGCCACGGGCCGCAGCGGCATGCTGCTCACCGGCGTGTGGGAGCTGCGCACCATGCAGGAGGCGGGCATCCCCTTCGACGCGGCGATGATCCCCACGCTCTACGGCACGCCCTCCGTCTACGCCGACTCGCACTCCTTCGTGCTGCCGCATCAGAGCAACCCCGACCCCGCCAAGCGGGAGCTGACCTACCAGTTCGTCGCGGATCTGCTGAAGGGATCGTTCGACTGGGCCGGCGCCGGTCACATCCCGGCGTATCTGCCCATCACCGAGAGCCCCGAGTACGCCGACCTCGTGCCGCAGGCGCACTACGCCGAGGCGGCCGAGCACGTCACGTACGACCCGCCCGCGTGGTTCACCGGGTCGGGCTCCAACTTCCAGGGCGACTTCGGCCAGGCCGTGCAGAACGTGCTGCTCGGCGGGGCCGATCCGGCCGCCGCGATCGCCTCGTTCCGCGCCCGCGTCGACGAGCAGCTGGCCATGCCGAACCCGGCCGATCCCGAGGGGACGTGGCAGTCATGAGCACCACCACCGTGGCCCCGTCCACGCACACGATCGTCACCGGCGTGAAGCAGGGCCGCTTCTCGCACGCCGGCGACCGCCGCGAGCAGCTCGTGGGCTGGGCGTTCCTGACGCCGTTCCTCATCGCGTTCGCGCTGTTCCTCGTGTGGCCGATCCTGCACGGGATCTACCTGAGCTTCACGAACCAGTCGCTCACCGGCGCCGGCGGCGACCCCGTCGGCTTCGCGAACTACGCCGAGGCCCTCACCGACCCGGTCATGTGGCAGTCGCTGGGCAACACCGTGTGGTTCACCGTCCTGTCGACGGTGCCGCTCGTGCTCATCGCGCTCATCATGGCGGTGCTCGTCGACCAGGGCCTGCCCGGCCAGTGGCTGTGGCGGCTGTCGTTCTTCATGCCGTTCCTGCTGGCCTCCACCGTGATCTCGCAGATCTGGGTGTGGATCTTCAACCCGCAGATCGGCGCGGCCAACGCGCTGCTGGAGTCGATCGGCATGGAGCCGCTCGCGTGGCTGCAGGATCCGCGGACGAACATGCTCGCGATCGTCATCGCGACCGTGTGGTGGACGGTGGGATTCAACTTCCTGCTCTACCTCGCGGCCCTGCAGAACATCCCCGCCCAGCAGTATGAGGCGGCGTCGATCGACGGCGCCGGCAAGTGGCGGCAGCTGTTCTCCATCACGCTGCCGCAGCTGGGGCCGGCGACGGTGCTCATCGTGCTGCTGCAGATCCTCGCGTCGCTGAAGCTGTTCGACCAGGCGTACCAGATGCTCGGCGGCGTCTCGAGCGACACCACCCGCTCGATCGTGCAGTACATCTACGAGGCCGGCTTCGTCGGCTACCGGTTCGGCTACTCGGCCGCCATCTCCTACGTGTTCTTCGCGCTCATCGTCATCGTCGGGCTCATCCAGCTCGGGATCGTCGGGCGCAGGAGGGAATCGCGATGACCACCGCCACCGCCACGGAGACCCTCGTCGCGCCGCCGCTGGGCGACCGCGTGCGCCACCGCAAGCCGGGCGAGCGCCCGTTCGGCATCGCGCGGATCCTCGCCTTCGTCGTGCTGCTGCTGCTGGCGATCAGCTGGCTGCTGCCGTTCCTGTGGGCCGTCGCGACGGCGTTCAAGACCGAGACGGATGCCGCGGGCGCGGCAACCTGGATCGGCGAGAGCGGACCGACGACCGCCGCGTTCGAGGCGATCCTCTCGCAGGGCAACGTCTACATCTGGGCGTTCAACAGCCTGTGGACCTCGGCCGCCGTCACCCTCATCACCGTCGCGATCTCGGCGCTGGCGGCCTACGCGTTCTCGCGGCTGTCGTTCCGCGGGCGCCGCTGGCTCTACGTCGTCGTCATCGCGTCGATCGTCGTGCCGCCCCAGGTGCTGATCATCCCGCTGTTCTACGAGATGCTCGCGTTCAACATGATCGACACGCACTGGGGCCTCATCCTGCCCCAGGTGGTGGCACCGGCCATGGTGTTCATCCTCAAGCAGTTCTTCGACGCCGTGCCGATCGAGCTCGAGGACGCCGCGCGCGTGGACGGCGCGAGCCGGCTGCGGGTGTTCTGGTCGATCGTGCTGCCGCTGTCGCGGCCCATCCTGGGCGCCGTGTCGATCTTCGTGTTCATCGGGGCGTGGAACAACTTCCTGTGGCCGTTCCTCGTCATCAACGACACGACGCTCATGACGCTGCCCGTCGGACTGCAGACCGTCATCAGCGCCTACGGTGTGCAGTACGCGCAGGTCATGGCCCAGGCCGTGCTCGCCGCGCTGCCGCTCATCGTCGTCTTCCTCTTCTTCCAGCGCCAGATCGTCAAGGGCGTCGCGACCACCGGCTTCGGCGGCCAGTAGACCCCCACCTCAGAACAGGAGAATCATGACCCACGCCCGCATCACCATCGACCGCGACTTCACGATCGCCGACGTGCCCCGCCGCCTGTTCGGCTCGTTCGTCGAGCACATGGGGCGCTGCGTGTACACCGGCATCTTCGAGCCGGGGCACCCGCAGGCGGACGAGCGGGGCTTCCGCCGCGACGTGCTGGAGCTCGTGCGCGAGCTCGGCCCCACGGTCGTGCGGTACCCGGGCGGCAACTTCGTCTCGGGCTACCTGTGGGAGGACGGCGTCGGCCCGGTCGAGGAGCGGCCGCGGCGCCTCGACGGCGCGTGGCACACGATCGAGACGAACGCGTTCGGCCTGCACGAGTTCGTCGACTGGTCGAAGGAGGCCGGCGTCGAGGTGATGGAGGCCGTGAACCTCGGCACGCGCGGCGTCGAGGAGGCCCGCGCGCTCGTGGAGTACGCCAACCACCCGGGCGGCACGCGCTGGTCCGACATGCGCCGCCGCAACGGCGCCGAGCAGCCGTTCGACATCCGGCTGTGGTGCCTGGGCAACGAGCTCGACGGCCCGTGGCAGATCGGCCACAAGACGGCCGACGAGTACGGGCGCCTCGCGCAGGAGACGGCGAAGGCGATGCGCTTCGTCGATCCGACCATCGAGCTCGTGGCGGTGGGTTCGTCGGGCCGCGGCATGCCGACGTTCGGATCGTGGGAGCACACGGTGCTCACGCACACGTACGACGAGGTCGACTACATCTCGATGCACGCGTACTACCAGGAGGAGAACGGCGACGCCGCGTCGTTCCTGGCCGAGGCGGTCGACATGGACGCGTTCATCGACGGCGTCGTCGCGACGATCGACGCCGTGAAGGCGGCCGGCAAGCACCGCAAGCAGGTGAACATCTCGTTCGACGAGTGGAACGTCTGGTACCAGCGCGGCCTCGACACCGACGACCAGCCGCACAAGGTCGCCGCCGGGTGGCGCGAGCACCCGCGGCTCATCGAGGACACCTACTCGGTGACCGACGCCGTCGTCGTCGGCACGTTCCTGCACAGCCTGCTGCGCCACGGCGACCGCGTGAAGATCGCCAATCAGGCCCAGCTGGTCAACGTCATCGCGCCGATCCGCTCCGAGGAGGGCGGTCCCGCGTGGCGGCAGTCGATCTTCTGGCCCTTCGCGCGCATCGCGCAGGCCGCGCGCGGGCGCATCCTGCGCCTCGCCGTGGACTCCTCGCAGGTGCCGACGCCCAAGTTCGGCGACGTCGACGCCGTCGACGCGGCCGCCACGTGGGACGAGGAGAACGGGCGGATCGCGCTGTTCCTGGCCAACCGGTCGCTGGACGACGCCGCGAGCGTGACCGTCGACCTGCGCGGCCTGTCGGCCGGGCAGCTGCGCTCGGCCGAGGTGCTCACGGTGCCCGAGGGCGGCGACCGCCACGCGAAGAACACCGAGACCGAGCAGGACAACGTGGGCCTCGTGCCGCTGCGCGAGGTGGGCGTGGAGGACGGCGCGCTGCGCGCCACCCTGCCGCCGCTGTCGTGGGCGGTCGTCGAGTTCGACGTCGCCCGCGCCTGACCCGGACTCCGCGCGCCGCGGGAGGGGGCGCGGCGCGCGGGCCGGCCCGATCGGTTGCTGAACGGAGCGCCCGGAGGGCGCGGAGATGAAGCGACCGCCGCAACCCGCGTCGTCCCGGCTCAGACCGACACGGGCACCCCGGCGAGCGTGTGCAGCTCGCGCCAGATGTCCGCGGCGGCGGGCGACGCCGCCGTGCGCGGGTCGGGCGTGATCGGCACCGGCCGGCCGCGCATGGCGCGCTCGGGCGCGTAGTACTCGCCGCCCGTGGCCGCGGGGTCCGTCAGCGCGCGCACGCCCGGCCACGCCGCCGCATCCTTGCCCTGCGCCCACGGCGTGAACGGGTTCCGCCGGTACGGCACGGTCGCGTCGCGGATGCCGGGGCGCTCGGGCGTGCGCGCATCCACGCCGACGCCGGGCCGCGTCACGATCGACGCGGCCCGCACGCCCGCGGCGCGCAGCCGGCGGTCGAGCTCGAACGCGTAGACCTCGGTGAGCGCCTTGGCCTTGGTGTACGCACCCACGCCCGTGCGCGGCGTGCGGCGGGCCTCGCGCGGATCGGCCCCGAAGCGCTGCACGAATCCGGTGGATGTGTGGACGATCCGCAGCGGCCGATCTGCCGCCAGGCGATCCGCATCGCGCAGCAGGCGCGCCACGAGCGCGACGTTGGCGACCGTGTGCGCGCCGAGCATGAGCGGCAGACCGTCGCGCGTCACCGCGCGCGTCGAGAACTCCATCGGCCCGCCGTTGAGGAAGATGCCGTCCAGGCGCGGCAGCGCCGCAAGCTGCTCCCCCGCCTCGGCGACGGACGCCAGCGAGGTGAGGTCGAGCCTGACGGGGCGCGTGACGGCGTTCGGCGCCTGGCCGCGGATCGCGGCGGCGGCCACCTCGAGTTTGGCGGCGGATCGCGAGACGAGCACGACCTCCGCCCCCGCGGCGGCGAGCTGCTCGGCCGCGAAGTAGCCGATGCCGCCCGTCGCACCGGTCACGGCGTACACGCGGCCCCGCAGATCCGGGAGACGGTCGGGATTCCAGGACATGTGCCCTCCTCAAAACGGATGCGCGCCGGCGCGGTGCGCCCCGAGATCACCGTCGACCACGTGCAGCGTCTGGTCTGCGGCGCCGAGCACGCGGTGCGGCTCGGCGACGGCGGCGACCGCGACCTGCTGCTCTCGGTCGTCCTGGCCGGTCTGCGCCCCTGATCACTCGGGCGAGGCGGCCTCGCCCGTGAGCACGCGCGCGGCGGCCTCGACGATCGCGGGGATCTCGTCGGCCGCCTCGACCCGGACCGGGCGCTCGTCGTCGCCGGGCTCCTCGAGGGCGGCGAGCTGCGAGTCGAGCAGGGTCGCGGGCATGAAGTGGCCTCGACGGCCGGTCACGCGGGCGGCGAGCAGCTCGCGGTCGCCGCGCAGATAGACGAAGCGGGTGCCGGGAGCGGACGCGCGCAGCCGGTCGCGGTAGGAGCGCTTCAGCGCCGAGCAGGCCATGACGACCGATCCGCGCGCCAGCACCTCGCCGATCCGGTCCAGCCAGTCGGCGCGATCCTCGTCCACGAGCGGGATGCCCGCCTCCATCTTGCGGACGTTGCGCGCGGGGTGCAGCTCGTCGCCGTCGACGAACTCGACGCCCAGCCGCGCAGCGAGCGCGGCTCCGACCGTCGACTTGCCGGCGCCGGAGACGCCCATCACGACCACGGGAGAGGCGGCGACCATTCCCCCACGCTACCGACGACGCGGCGCGCGGGCGACCTCCGCGCGGCGTCGGGCGCCGCGCCATGGTAGGTCTGATGCAGTACCCGCCGCCGACGCCGGAAAGCGAGACCCATGCCGTTCTTCGATCTGCCCCTCGACCTGCTGCGCGAGCACCGCATCGCCCAGGAGCCGCCGTCCGATCTCGCGGACTTCTGGCGCCGCACGCTCGCCGACGCGCGCGGCAAGGCGTGGGAGCCGCGCGTCGAGCGCGTCGACACCGGGCTCGAGCTCGTGGAGACGAGCGACGTGACCTTCGCCGGCTACGACGGCGACCCGATCCGCGCGTGGTGGCACGTCCCCGCCGATCGCGCACCGCGCGCGGTCGTCGTGCAGTTCCAGGGATACAGCGGCGGCCGCGGCCTCGCGCACCAGCAGGAGGAGTGGCCGCTGGCCGGATGCGCGCACCTCTTCGTCGACTCCCGGGGCCAGGGCACCGGCGCGTGGTCGCCCGGGCACACGCCCGACCCGCACGGCAGCGGCGGTGCGGCCGCCGCGGGGCAGATGACGCGGGGCATCGAGGACCCGGAGACCTACTACTACCGCCGGCTCTACACCGACGCCGCGCTCGCGATCGACGTCGCCCGGGGGCTGGCGGGCGACGATCTGCCGGTCTTCGTGACGGGCGGCAGCCAGGGCGGCGGGCTCACCATCGCCGCCGTCGCGCTGGATGCCTTCTCCGGGGGCGCCGTGGCGGGGGCGATGCCGGACGTGCCGTTCCTGTGCGACTTCCCGCGGGCGGTCTCGCTCGTCAGCACGAATCCGTATCGCGAGATCGTGGCCTACCTCGCGGGGCACCGCGACCGGGTCGAGCAGACACACCGCACGCTGTCGTACTTCGACGGCGCCCACCTCGCGGCCCTCGCGACGGCGCCCGCGCTGTTCTCGGTGGCGCTTATGGATCCGATCTGCCCGCCCTCGACGGTGTTCGCCGCCTACAACGCGTGGGCGTCGGACGACAAGGCGATCGAGATCTACCCGTACAACGAGCACGAGGGCGGCGGCCCGCACCAGCGCGCCGCGCAGCTCGCGTGGCTGCGGGATCGTCTCGCCGCGCCCGCCTGATCCGGACCGGCCCGCTCAGGCCTGCGAGTGGGAGATCCGCACCGCCGCGGCCCAGGGCTCGACCCAGTGGGGCAGGCTCAGGTGGCCGGGGGCTCCCCCGGCGGCCTCGAGCAGCTCGGGCGGCTCGACGGTGCCGCCCGCCTTGCGAAGGAAGCGCGCCTGCACCACGGCGCGCGCGATCACCTTGCCGCCGCGGTGGAACTCCTGCTCCATGTAGACGTGGCGCTCGTCGAACCCGAGCACGCGCGTGGCCAGCTCGAACCGCTGCCACAGCGTGAGCGAGCGCTTGTAGCTGATCGTCTGCGCCGTCACCACGGGGTACCAGCCGCGCTGGCTCACCTCGGCCCAGAACCCCGAGCGGAAGAGCAGATCGGTGCGGCCCAGGTCGAGCAGCGCCAGGTAGCGGGCGTTGTTCATGTGCAGGAGCGGATCGAGATCCGTCGGCAGCACACGGAACGTCGTGCGCCCCTCGCCCCACAGCGACACCCGCGGCGCGCGGCGGCTGCGCAGCCACAGCAGGAACAGCCGGAAGTACAGGTTCACGGCATCGAGTGAACCAGCCCTGCCGCACGCCCCGAAGGCCTTTGTGGACCGCCTCCAAAACGCGGCGCTTTTCCTGGACCCGCGGTCGGCGCCGCGCCCTCGGGCCGCCGCCGGTCACGCCCCGAGGGCGCGGAGGATGTCGTCGCCGTAGCGCAGGCGATCGAGCACGGCTCGCTCGTCCTCGCGGGAGGACTCGCACACGAAGAGGCGATCCCCGTCGGACGCGACGAAGAACTCCTCCGGTGTGCGGCGCTCGAGCAGCGGGCGCAGGACGGGCGGCGGCGCCTCGACCCAGGACGGGTCGATCCACAGCACCGCGCGGGTGCCCCAGGGGCGCGCGATCTTCGTCATGCCCGCGGCGGCCTCGAGCGGGGCGTCAGGCATGGATCCCCTTCCGTCGGCCGTCGCGCCCCTCGATCATCCCAGACCGCCCGCCGCCCGCCCGCGCCCGGCCGATGTCCATCCGGCGCCGAATAATCTGGGGGCATGGTCGCCAAGATCCTGCTCTACTACGTGTTCACGCCCCTCGCCGATCCCGAGGCGGTGCGGCTGTGGCAGCGCGACCTGTGCGAGCTGCTGGGGCTGCGCGGGCGGATCCTGATCTCCGAGCACGGGATGAACGGCACCCTCGGCGGCGACATGGCGGCGCTGAAGACCTACGTGCGCAAGACCAAGCAGTATGCGCCGTTCAAGGCGATCGACTTCAAGTGGTCCCCGGGCACGGGGCTCGACGAGGAGGGTCGGAGCCGGGACTTCCCGCGCCTGTCGGTGAAGGTGCGCGACGAGATCGTGTCGTTCGGCGCGCCCGAGCAGCTGCGGGTGGACGA
The DNA here is from genome assembly GCF_053588335.1 of Microbacterium sp. NPDC003461. NCBI lineage: Bacteria > Bacillati > Actinomycetota > Actinomycetes > Micrococcales > Microbacteriaceae > Microbacterium > Microbacterium sp. NPDC003461. Next base: position 45,083 of record NZ_JBSFPT010000007.1, read on the forward strand.
GAACGGCGTGGTCGGCGGCGGCACGCACCTGGGACCGGGCGAGCTGCACAAGCTCGTCGCGTCGCGCGACGACGTCGTGTTCTTCGACGGGCGCAACGCGTTCGAGGCCGAGATCGGCCGGTTCAAGGGTGCGATCGTGCCCGACGTCGAGACGACGCGCGACTTCGTGGCCGAGCTCGAGTCGGGCCGCTACGACCACCTCAAGGACAAGCCGGTGGTCACGTACTGCACCGGCGGCATCCGCTGCGAGGTGCTCTCGGGCCTCATGCGCTCGCGCGGCTTCGAGGAGGTGTACCAGCTGGACGGCGGGATCGTGCGCTACGGCGAGACCTTCGGCAACACCGGGCTGTGGGAGGGCTCGCTGTACGTGTTCGACGGCCGCGAGACGATGACCTTCGGCGACGACGCCGCCGTGATCGGCCGGTGCGCGTCGTGCGGCGCACCCGAGGACCGGATGGTCAACTGCGCCGACGACGCGTGCCGCTCGCGCGTGGTGCTGTGCGCGTCGTGCGGCGACGCGGCGGCCTGCGGGAGGCACGCCGAGGCCGCAGCGGCCTGACCCGGCGGGATCAGCGGGCGAGGAGGGCCTCGACCTCGGCGGCGGTGGGGACCGCGGCCTGCGCGCCCACGCGCGTGACGGCGATGGCCGAGGCCGCCGCGCCCGCGCGCGCCGCCTCGGCGAGCGCGTCGAGCGAGAGCGGGCCGCGGCCCAGGCGCGCCGCGAGCACGCCGCAGAACGTGTCGCCGGCGCCGGTCGTGTCGACGGGGTCGACGCGGAACGCGGGCACCGTCGCCCGCTCGGATCCGAGGACCACGATGGATCCGGATGCGCCGAGGGTCACCACGAGCGCCGGCACGCGGGACGCGAGCGCCTCGATCGCCGCCTCGCGATCCGCCGTGCCCGCGATGTCGGTCAGCTCGTGCTCGTTGACGATGAGCACGTCCACGAGCGGCAGCACCCGCGCCGCCGTCTCGGCGTCTGCGAGCGGCGCGGAGGGGGCGGCGTTGAGCACGAACAGCGCGCCCTCGGAGCGCGCCTCGGCCGCCGCCACCACGAGCGGCACGGGGATCTCGAGCTGGGCGGCCACGACGTCGGCCGCCGCGACGAGCTCGCGCTGGTGCGCCTCGAGCCCCTGCAGGGCGCCGTTGGCCCCCGGCACGACGATGATCGCGTTCTCGGCGTCGTCGGCCACCGCGATGAGCGCCACCCCGGTCTGCTCGGGCGAGAGCGACAGCCCCGACACGTCGATGCCGTCGGCCTCGAGCAGCGCCCGCAGCTGCGCGCCGTCGGCGTCGTCGCCGATCGCGCCGATGAACGCCGCGGGCGCCCCACCCGCCCGCGCCGCCGCGACGACCTGATTCGCGCCCTTGCCGCCGCCGCCCCGCGACGAGCTCGACGCGAGCAGCGTCTCGCCCGGGCCGGGGATGCGCGGCACGCGCGCGACGACGTCCATGTTGATGCTGCCGACGACGGCGACGCTCATCGGTTCTCCCTCCGCTCCCCCGCGATGTCATCCATCCTCTCCCGCTCGCGGTGCGCGGCGATGTCGTCGAGGATGCGCAGCGCACCCGTGTCGGCGGCGAGCTCGGCGGGCCGGCGCGGGCGGTAGACCACGAGCGAGTGGAAGACGAAGCGCGCGAGGAACGCGACGGCGAGCGTGATGGCCGTGGCGAGCACGCTCGAGATGTGCCACGTCTCGACCATGAGGGCCATGACGGGGATGCGGATGGCGGCCTCGACGTTGTTGAACGTGAACGAGGTGGCGAAGCGCCGCCCGAACCCGGCGGCCTGATCGCGCATGTCGGCGAAGACGAAGCGCTCCTGCAGCAGGAAGTTCGCCACGATCGTGATCTCCGCCGCCGCGATCGCCGCCCACAGGTAGTCGACCCCGAGCGCCGTGAGCGCCCACACGATCCCGATGTTCGCGACGGCGCCGGCCGCGCCGATGAGCGCGAAGATCGACATCTTGCCGAACCGCAGCCGGCCCAGGTGCGCCAGGAATGCGCCGCCCTGCCGCAGCGTCGCCTTCGAGATCCCGTCGCGGCGGCGGTCGAAGCGCAGCGGCAGCTCCGCCGTGCGGTGGTCGCCGCGGGCCAGGATCTCGAGCAGGATCTTGAAGCCGTTGGGGCGCAGCGCGGCCAGATCGATGCGGCGGCGGTCGACCAGGAAGAACCCGGTCATGGGGTCGCTCACACCGTGCAGCCGCACGGGGAACATCGCCTTCGTCACGGCCGTGGACACGCGCGACACGGCCGCGCGCAGCCGCGTGCCCAGCCCCTCGCCGTCGCCGCCGCGCATGTACCGCGACGCGAGCACGACGTCGACGCCGCCGCGCTCGTACCGCTCCAGCAGCTCCGGCAGCAGCGCGGGCGGGTGCTGCAGGTCGCCGTCCATCACGATGCACACGTCGGCGCCCGCGAGGGCGAGCCCGCGCGCCACGGCTCCGCCCAGCCCGCCCGTGCGCTCTCCGTGCGGCCGGTGCATCACGCGCACGGGCAGGGGCGCGGATGCCGCCACGCGGGCGATCTCACCCGGGGTGTCGTCGTCGCTGTCGTCGACGAACAGGATCTCCGCGCCGCGGCCGGCGAGGGCGGCCGCGATCTGCGCGACGAGTGGCGCGACGTTCGGACTCTCGTCGCGCGTGGGGACGATGACCGTCACCTCGGGAGCGGGGCGCACCTGCCTATCGTTCCATGCGCGGCTGTGACCGCGCGCACCGTCCCGAGCCGGCCGCCCGCGGCGGACGTAACCTGGATGTATGACGACTTCGCAGGAGATCCGCATGTTCGGCGCCGAGTGGTGCCGCGACTGCCGCCGCACCAAGGCGCAGCTCGACGAGCTGGGCGTTGCCTACCAGTACATCGATCTCGAGGCCGAGCCCGCGGCCGCCGACGTGGCCAAGGAGATCTCCGGCCGCACCAACATCCCGGTGGTCGTGTACCCCGACTCGAGCCACCACGTCGAGCCCAGCAACGCCGACGTCGAGGCGAAGCTGCGCGAGCTCAACCTGATCTGACACTCGAGCCTGGCGGATCCGCGGCTCGCGGACTCCTTCTCACCCGGCCGGAGCCGGCACAATAGAGGGGACGAAGGAGGATCGCGTGGTCGACACGATCGATGCGGAGACGAGCCCGCTGCATCTTCCGCACGCCGCGGCCGAGTGCCCGAAGTGCTTCATCGAGCTGCAGCGCGATCGCGGCTGGTGGCAGGCGCGCCCCGAGGGTGCGCGGCTGGTCGGCCTCGTCGTCGCCCGCGAGGACATGCCGCCCGTCGTGCAGCAGCGCGAGGACCTGGCGCGCTTCGGCGTGCCGATCGAGGGCTTCCGCCACCCGGCGCCCGACATCCTGGAGACCTGGGAGCAGCGCCTGAGGCGCCTGTTCGACACGCTGCGGCCCGGGGACGTGCTCGTCGTGGCGGGCATCCGCGCGCTCGGGCGCGATGCGGCGGAGGGCGCGCGCACGGTCGCGGCGCTCGGCCGCAAGGGCATCGTCGTGAAGGTGCTCAGCCACGGCGCGCGGCACCTGCACGACGCCACGGCCTGATCGGCCGGCTCAGCGCGAGACGGCCTCGCGGGGGCGGGTGTCCTCGTCGATGTCGTGATCGCGCGAGGAGGCGACCGCGACCGCGTCGACGACCACGGCCGTGATGTTGTCGCGGCCCCCGTTGAGCAGGGCCTCGCGCACGAGGCGGTCCGCCGCCGTCTGCGGCAGCACCTCGAGGCGCAGGATCGTGGCGATCCGCTCGGCGGTCAGCTCGTTCGACATGCCGTCGGAGCACACGAGCATCCGGTCGCCGCGCGCCGCCGGCAGCATCCAGAAATCGGCCTGCGCGTGGCTGCCGGCCCCCATCGCGCGCGTGATGACGTTGCGGCGTCGGTCGTGCGCCGCCTCCTCGGCCGTGATCTCGCCGGCGTCGAGCAGCTCCTGCACGAGGGAGTGATCCACGCTGATCTGCTCGAGCTCGCCGCGGCGCATGCGGTACACGCGCGAGTCGCCGAGGTTGATCGCGAGCCAGTACCCGATGCCGTCGACGTGGGTCACGATCAGGCCGGCGAACGTCGTGCCCGCACCGCGCTCGCGCGCCGCCGAGAGGCCGTCGACGCTGCGCCGCGCGCGGTCGAAGGCGTCGCGCGCCTCGCTCACCGACACGCTCGGCCGCCCCACGAACGGCGCGAACGCCTCGAGCGCCGCCGCCGAGGCGAGCTCGCCGCCCTCGTGCCCGCCCATCCCGTCGGCGACGAGGAACACGGGCGCCTCGGCGAGGTGGGCGTCCTCGTTCAGCGTGCGGCGCGCCCCCACGTCGGTGGCGGCGCCGCTCTCGACGACGATCGGGGCCGTCACGCGAGCGCCTCGAAGGTGACGACCCGGTCTCCCATCTCCAGGGCGTCGCCGGGCTCGAGTGGCGTGCGCAGGCCGGGGGTGACCTCGACCCGATCGCCGTGACGCACGATCACGACGCCGTTGGTCGAATGCATGTCGGTCAGCCAGGCGCCGGTCGGATCGACGTCGATCGCGAAGTGCGTCTTCGACAGCGACAGGGTGGTGTCGCGCACCGCGACGACCTCGGCGTCCTCGACGGGCGGGGGGTTGCGGCCGAACACCGTGCGGGAGGTCACCACGTGGCGGATGTCGTCGTCCCACACGAACACGGCGCGCTTGATCGCGCCGGGGCGGTGACGCTGCACGATCACGGTGTCGTCGACGAAGTCGTCGGAGGCCGGCGGCGGCACGGGCTCCCGACGCTGCGGGGCGGTCTCGCGCGGCTCGGGCGCGGCCACCGGCACGCCGGGCACCGACGAGATGAGCGACGCCCCCGGCTGCGCGGCGGGTGCCGCCGCGGGGAACGGCGGATTCGAGGCCGAGAACGCCGACGGCTCGGGGATGGCCGTGGCCGAGGCGTCGGCGACCGGATCGGCGGGGCGAGGCGGCACGGCCGGCGGCGGCGCGTAGGCGGCCGGCGGCGGCGCGTACGGGTCGGCCTCCGCGGCGGACGGGTCCATCGTCACGGCCGCCGTGGCGACGGGATCGACCGGGCCGGCGTACGGGTCGGCGGGGGCCGCGTACGGATCGGCCGCGCCGTCGTAGGGGTTCGCCGGCGCCCCGTAGGGGTCGTGGGCAGGAGCGGCCGGCGCCTCCGGCGCGTAGCCGGCGTGCGGCGCGCCGTACGGTTCGCCGGCCGATGAGGGCGCGGCGCCGTAGGTCTCGCCCTGGTACGCCCCGTACGCGTCGAGCGGGGATCCGTACGGATCCTGCTCCGCCGGCCGGGCGTCGACGACCATGGCGCCGGCGGCCTTGTCGTGCCACCCCTGGCGGCGCCCCGACTTGTCGAACAGGATCGAGAAGTAGCCGAGCAGGAGGATCGTGCCGGTGGCGCCGAGCACGATGTTGCGCAGCAGCGCCCTGCCGAACCCCAGCGGCGCGCCGGTGTCGGCCTGCACGATCCGGATCTTCTGCGCCCGCGCGCCGATCGATCCGGATCCGCCCTGCATGCCGGTGTAGACGAGGAACCAGGCGAGCACCGCCGCGTACATCACGAGCAGCGCGATCATGCCTGCGGCCATGTCGACCGTGAGGGTGAGCACGACCGCCAGCGCGCCGAACACCACGGCGATGCCGCCGGCGATGAGCGAGTCGATGAGGAACGCGACCACGCGCCGGCCCGGCTCGGCGGGCAGGCCGACGCCGTACGCCGGGCGGGCGTAGGGATCGGCCGGCGGGTACGAGGGATCGGGCGGCGGGTACGCGGAGGCGCCCTGCGCGTACTCGGGGGCGCCGCCGTAGGGGTTCGCGGGCGCGCCGCCGTAGGCGTGCTCCGCGGGCGCGGCCGGGTGGGCGGGCGCGGGCGCCGCGTACTCGGCCGGGGCCGGCGGGTAGCCGGGGGACGCGGCGAACGGATCCGCGGGGGCGGACGGGTACCCGGGGGCGGCGTACGGATCGGCGACCGGCTGGCCGTAGCTGTCCGCTCCCGGGAACTGCTGCTGTCCCGGGTAAGCGGGCTGCCCGTACGGATCCGGCAGGTGGCCGGGGTACTGGGGCGTGCTCATCTCACCCATCCTTCCCTGCATCGCCGCGCCGCTCGCGAGCGCGCGCGGGAGCGTCACAGATGATCATGTCAGCACACGCACCGCGGATGCGACGAATCCGCGACATCGCGCCCACGCGAGTCGCGGATCCGTCCGGCCCGAAACCTCATCGCCGCGGCGGCTTCGGCTCCTTCTTCGGCGCCTTCCCCGAGGCCTGCAGCGTGGCGTAGTGCTGCGCGGCCTCGTCCTGGCGCGCCTGCTCGGCGCCCGACGCGATGGGCGCGCGCACGTGCTCCGGCTCGTACCCGAACGCGTCGACGAGATCCTGCGCGTGCGGGCGCAGCCGCGCGCAGAGCCGATCGATGTAGCGCGAGACGGCCGCGGCGCGCTGCGTCGAGAGCCGGCCGTGGATGAGGTGCCACGACAGGTGCTTCTCGATCAGCCCGAGGCCGAACAGGTCGCGCACCCACGTGAGCACCTGCTTCGTGCCCGCGTCGTCGATGCGCTCGAGCGCGTCGGTGAACGCCTCCCACTGCAGCAGCTCGGCGTGGGCGCGCGCGGCCTCGAGCAGCTCGTTCTGGTTCTCGTTGAACAGCGCGGCGCCGTCGGCGGCCGACATCTTGGACGCCGGGCGCAGGCGGGCGGCGACGTCGGCCACCATCGTCTGCACGCGGTCGGCGAGCAGCTGGTGCTGGTCCTTGCCCCGCAGCCCGAGCTCCACGGACCGGGCCGTGGAGCCGAGGTCGGCCACGGCCTGGCCGAGGCGGCGCAGGCCGGCGCCGTGGAACACGCGACCGGCGGTCTGGCCGGCGACCATCGCCGCGAGCTCCGCCGGCTGCTTGCCCTTGAACTGCTTGGCGTAGTCGCCGAGCAGGCGCTTGCCCACCAGCTGCAGCAGCACGTTGTTGTCGCCCTCGAAGGTCACGTAGACGTCGAGGTCGCTGCGCAGCCCGACGATGCGGTTCTCGGCGAGGAATCCCGATCCGCCGCACGCCTCGCGGCACTCCTGCAGCGCGTCGAGCGCGTGCCACGTCGACAGCGCCTTCAGACCCGCCGCGAGCGTCTCGAGGTCCTGGCGGCTCTCGTCGGTGTCGTTCGCGCCGCTGAAGACCGCGTCGAACTTCTGCAGCAGCTCGTCGTGCGCGAACGCCTGGGCGTAGGTGGTCGCCAGCAGGGGCAGCAGCCGCCGCTGGTGACGCCCGTAGTCGAGCAGCACGGTCTCGCCCGCGCCGTTGTCGAACTGGCGGCGCTGGTTGCCGTACGTCACGGCGATGTAGAGGCCGAGCGCCGAGCCCCACGTGGCGGCGCCGTCGAGCGAGACGCGGCCCTGCACGAGCGCGCCGAGCATCGTGAAGAAGCGGCGGCCGGGGCTGGGGATCGGGCTCGAGTAGGTGCCGTCGGGCGCGACGTCGCCGTAGCGGTTGAGCAGGTGATCGCGCGGGATGCGCACGTTGTCGAAATGCAGGCGGCCGTTGTCGACCCCGTTCAGGCCGCCCTTGGGGCCGTCGTCCTCGCCGCCCACGCCGGGCAGGAACGCGCCGTCCTCGTCGCGGATCGGCACGAAGAAGCAGTGCACGCCGTAGTTGACGCCGTTCGAGATGAGCTGCGCGAAGACGGTGGCCGCCCTCGCGTGCAGCGCGGCGTTGCCGAGGTAGTCCTTCCACGCGCCGCGGAACGGCGTGTGGATGACGAACTCCTCGGTCTCCGGGTCGTACGTCGCGGTCGTGCCGATCGCCTGCACGTCCGATCCGTGCCCGGTCTCGGTCATGGCGAAGGCGCCGGGCAGCCGCATCTCGCCGGCGTCGCGCAGCCAGCGATCGTGGTGGGTCTTGGTGCCCAGCTGCAGGATGGCCGAGGCGAACAGGCCCCACTGCACGCCCGACTTGATCTGCAGGCTGGGGTCCGCGGCCACGAGCTCCTGGAAGCCGGCGAGGTTGCCGCCCTGGTTCTCGAGGCCGCCGTACTCCTTCGGGTAGGCGCGCATCGACGCGCCGTGCTGCACGAGCAGGTCGAGCTGGGCGAGCGTGCGCTCGCGGTGCTCGGCGATCGGCTGCCCCTCGATGCGCCAGAACGCGGGATCCTTGATCATCTCGCGCGCCTCGCGGCGGATGTCGGCCCACGTGCCCAGGAGGGCGTCGTTCACGAGGGAGATGTCGATGCGAGCGTCGGCGTGCTCGGCGCTCTCGACGGGACGGACCACGGTGTCGGCCATGCGGGATTACCTCTTTCGGACGCGCGCGGGACGCGCGATCGGCGGATGACACCACGTTAGGGACTCCACAGAGGCGCGTCACGATCGTTGTGCACCATCGACACCGCCCCGCCGCCCGACGGACGGCCGCGATTGTGCGCGCGGTACAGACCTCAGCTCGTGGCGTAGTCGGCGAGGAAGCGGTCCACCATCCAGTAGTCGTCCTCCGTGCGCTCGGCGCTTTCGGTGAACTCGCCGTCCTGGATCATCAGGTAGCGGTTGCCGGCCGGGGTGTCGTTCCACGTGACGTCCACGGCCTTCCAGGGTGATGTCCGCGGCCGGAAGGACACCGAACAGCAGGTCGAGCTCGGCGCCGAGCTCGACGTGAGCCGAGAGGTTGCCGATGAGGCCGGCGAGACCCGCCTGCACGCGCGCCGTCAGGGCGCCGAGCGCCTCGGCCACGGCGTCGGTGATGGCCGTGAGCGTCGCGGCGTTCAGCAGCGAGGTGTTCGCCGGCAGGCCGTTCAGGCCCGTCGTGCCCTCCGCGTACGAGATGCGCTGCAGGTCGACCGTGATCTGGCCGTTGGCGAGGTCGATCGACGCGATGCCCGCCTCGTCCTGCAGCGGGGTGAGCAGCAGCTGCTGGATGAGCGCGTCGACGCCCTCCTCGACGCCGTCGACGCCGATGGTGCCGGTCGAGACGTCGACCGTCGCGAGACCGAGGACCGACAGGTTGAGATCGGCGGCCGCCAGGGCGGATCCGAGAAGTCCCTCCGGTCCCACCGCCGCGTCGAGCGTCGAGCCGATCGCCTGGGTCAGCACGCTGTCGAGCGTGGTCGTCAGGCCGGCGACGAGCGGGCTGGACAGCTCCAGCTGCGCGTCGGCGATCTGGTACTGCGAGGCGATGTCGACCGCGCCCGTCACGGGATCGCCGGTCGCGGTGGCGGTCGACGAGACGGCGCCGAGCTCGATCCCCGCGCTGTCGATGACGCCGTCGGTGACGAAGGTCAGGCCGAGCTGCTGATGGATCGCGGAATCCGCCTTACGCCCTTCGGATGCCCGGGCAGGGCTGGCCCGGCGGGCGTCCGCCGCGCGGCGATGAGCTCACCGAGGGCGCGCTCGCGCTGTGCTCGGGCGCGCTCGGATGACGCCCGGCGAGGGCGCACCGCGGCGACGTGGCGCCCGCGGACCGCGGCCGGTGCACGGTGCCGGTCAGTGCGCGGCGATGACCTCGAGCACGGCGTCGCCGTAGGCGTCGCGCTTCTTCGCGCCGATGCCCGTGATGCCGTCCAGATCGGCGATCGAGGCGGGGCGGTGCTCGGCGAGGGCGCGCAGCGTGACGTCGCCGAACACCACGTAGGCCGGCACCCCCTGCTCGCGCGCCTGCTCCGCGCGCCAGGCGCGCAGCGCCTCGAACAGCGGCCGGTCGTCGGGGGCGAGCTGCTCGGCGGTCGACGACTTCTTCGCGCCGCTCGCGCGCGACACGCGGCCGATCACATCGCGCCGCAGGCGCACCGGCGTCTCGCCGCGGAGCACGCCCGCACCGGCCGGACTCGTGGCGAGGGTGCCGTACTCGCCCTGGGCCACGAGCAGGCCGCGGGCGAGCAGCTGGCGGATGACGCTGCGCCAGTCCTGCTCCGACAGGTCCTTGCCGATCCCATAGGTCGACAGCTCGTCGTGTCGCATCTTGCGGATGCGATCCGTCGAGGCCCCCCTCAGGATGTCGATCAGGTGACCGGCACCGAACGCCTGATTGCGCTCGCGCTGCAGCCGCACGATCGTGGAGAGCAGCTTCTGGGCGGGCACGAGGCCGTCCCACACCTCGGGCGGCTCGAGGCAGGTGTCGCAGTTGCCGCACGGGCCCGACTCCTGCCCGAAGTACGCGAGCAGGTTCTGACGGCGGCAGTCCACCGTCTCGCACAGGGCGAGCATCGCGTCGAGATGCTGCTGCTGGCGCTGCCGGATGGCGCGGTCGCCCTCGCCCTGCTGGATCATGCGCCGCTGCTGCACGACGTCGCCCAGTCCGTAGGCCATCCACGCGACGGCCGGTTCGCCGTCTCGACCGGCGCGGCCGGTCTCCTGGTAGTAGCCCTCGACGGACTTCGGCAGGTCGATGTGGGCGACGAAGCGCACGTCCGGCTTGTCGATGCCCATGCCGAAGGCGATGGTCGCCACGACGACGACGCCGTCCTCGCGCAGGAAGCGGGACTGATGGCGCGACCGCGTGGCCGCGTCGAGCCCCGCGTGGTACGGGATGGCGTCGATGCCGTTGCCCGCCAGGAACGTCGCGGTCTCCTCCACCGACTTGCGGCTGAGCGCGTAGACGATTCCCGCCGATCCCTCGGGCTGGGCGCGGATGAAGGACAGCAGCTGCTTGCGCGGCTCGGTCTTCGCCTCGATCCGGTAGCGGATGTTCGGGCGGTCGAAGCTCGCCACGAAGTGCTTCGCGTCGGGCAGCCGGAGCCGCTCGGTGATCTCTCGGTGCGTCTCGCGCGTGGCGGTGGCGGTGAGCGCCATGCGCGGCACGCCGGGGAACCGCTCCCCCAGCCCGCCGAGGGCGAGATAGTCGGGGCGGAAGTCGTGGCCCCACTGGCTGACGCAGTGCGCCTCGTCGATCGCGATGACGCTCAGGGAACCGCGCTCGAGCAGCCGGAGAGTCGCCTCCGAGTTGAGGCGCTCGGGCGCCACGTAGAGCAGGTCGAGCTGCCCCGAGACGTAGTCGCGCTCCACCTGCGCGCGCTCGGCAGGGCTCTGCGTGGAGTTGAGATAGGCCGCGCTCACGCCGTTGGCGCGCAGCGCGTCGACCTGGTCGTGCATGAGCGCGATGAGCGGCGAGACGACGAGGCCCGTCCCCTCGCGCACGAGCGCCGGCACCTGATACGTCACGCTCTTGCCGCCGCCCGTCGGCATGAGCACGACCGCGTCGCCGCCGCCGACGACCTGCTCGACGATCGCGGCCTGGTCGCCCCGGAAGGCGTCGTAGCCGTAGACGGTCTTGAGCGCCTCGAGCGCCGTGCCGAACCGCGACGGCCGCGGCGTGGCTGTCGCCGGCGCGGCGGGCGGAGCGTGCGCGGCGGGCGGAGCCGCGTCCTGCGGGCCGCCCCACGCGATGGGCCCGCCCGCGTAGTCGGGCTCCCAGTACTCGTCGCCGTAGGGGTCCGGCGGCGCCTCCTCGGGCGGCGCCCACCCCTCGTACGGGTCGGGAAGCGCGCCGAGGGTCATGCCTCCAGCGTAGGCGGGGCGGCCGACACCGCGCGCCGGATGTGGACAGCCGATCTGCGCCGCGCGCCTGTGAACGGCCGGATGGGTTCCCCGTGGCCCGCGGACCTCGTAGCGTGGAGGCATGACGAACACGAGGGTCGAGCGCGTGGACGACCGGAACCGCTACGAGATCTACGTGTCGGACGCCCCCGACGCCGGAGCGACGCGCGAGGGCGAGACGCTGGCCGGCTACGCGGAGTTCTCGCAGGAGACGGGCAGGATCCGGTTCGTCCACACCGTGATCGATCCGGCCTTCCGCGGCCGCGGCCTCGGCGACGTCCTCGCCGCCGAGGCGCTGGCGGACGTCGCCCGGCGCGGCGACACCATCGTGCCGCTGTGCCCGTTCATCGCGGCCTACCTCACCGAGAACGAGGTCGCCGGGGCGATCGTGGACTGGCCGCACGGCACGCCGCAGAACGCCGCGACCCCGCCCGAGCAGCCGGCCTGAGCCGCGGGAATCCCAGGGCGATGACCCGCTACGACGTCGACGCCGGGGAGGCGGTCGACGGCGGATCCACCGACTGCGACGGGCCGCGCGCGCTGCTGCTCGAGCCGCGGCGCGTGCCGCTCGGCGGTGTGCGCGCCATGGACGTGTCGCGTTCCCTGCCACAGCGCGACCTGCCGCTGGTCGGCGCGTGGTGCTTCCTCGACCGGTTCGGCCCGCAAGAGGCGATGATGCGCGTCGATCCGCATCCGCACATCGGTCTCCAGACGGTGACGTGGCCCCTCGTCGGCGAGGTGCGCCACCGCGACGCCGTCGGATCGGACGTGCGCATCACGCGCGGGCAGCTGAACATCATGACCGCCGGCGACGGCATCAGCCACTCCGAGTACTCCGTGGGCGACGAGCCCGGACCGATCGACGCGCTGCAGCTGTGGATCGCGCTGCCCGAGGGCGCGCGCCGCCAGGGGCCGCACTTCGAGCAGCACCGCGAGCTGCCGTCCGCCGCCGTCGCGGCGAGCGAGGGCGCCGACCCCGACATCACCGTCGTGGTCGGCTCGTTCGCGGGCGTCGACTCCCCCGCCGCCGTCTACAGCCCCATCGTGGGCGCCGAGATCGGTCTCGCCCCCGGCTCGCGCGTGCGGCTGCCGCTGCCGAGCGACTGGGAGCACGCCATCGTGCACGTGGAGGGCGATCTGCGGGTCCACGATGCGGCGCCGGGCGGAGCGGCCTCCCTGTCGCTCGACCGGCTCGATCTGCTGTACCTGGGCGTGCACCGCGACGGGATCGAGGTATCGACCGAGGGCGGGGCGATGGTGTTCCTGCTGGGCGGCGAGCCGTTCGGCGAGGACATCGTGATGTGGTGGAACTTCGTCGGCCGCTCGCACGACGAGATCGCCGAGGCGCGCGCGCACTGGGAGGCCCGCGACGCGAGGTTCGGATCCGTCGTGGGCCACGAGCCCGACGATCGCATCCCCGCACCGCCGCTGCCGAACGTGCGGCTCACCGCGCGGCGCCGCCGCATCTGAACCGCGCACCCGCCCGGGGCGCAGGCGGATCGCAATAGGCTCGGGTGCGTGAGCAAGTCCGGTGTCCTCTCCACGCGCGTCCTCCTCGTCTGCGCCGCGATCGCGGTCGCGACGGGCGTGCTCGGCGGCATCGAGGGGTGGCTCACGGTCCCCGTCCTCGCGGCGGCGCCGTTCCTGTACGGCTTCCTGCTGGGCGTGCACACGCTGCCCGGCATCGTCGCGCAGGAGCTGTTCCGGATGCCGTGGGTGGCGCTGGTGACGCACGTGCTCGCCGGCCTCGTCGGCGCCGCGATCGCGCCCGTGTGGGCGCCGCAGTTCCTCGGCACGGCGCTGCTGTTCGGCGGCATCCAGGAGGGCGTCGCGGCCGTGTTCCGGTACCGCGCCTGGAGCTGGTGGCGGTACCTCGTCTCGGCGCTGCTGATCGGCGCCCTCGTCGCGTTCGTCGTCGCCATGGCGGCCGACCTGGGCGAGCTGCCCGCGTGGGCGCAGGCCGCCTACCTCGCGCTGTCGCTGCTGGGCCCCGTGGCGTGGACGCTGCTCGGACTCTGGATCGGTCGCGGGCTCGAGCGCGCCGGCATCACGCCGGGCCGCGGCAGGGAGCGCGGGCGCCGGGCCGAGCGGCACCCGGCGCCGCGGGCGTGACCCGGGCGCGGCCGCATACGCTGATCGGATGACCGACGCCCCGCTCGCCGCGCTCGCGCGCGTGAGCGTCGCGCATCTCGACGCCCCGCGGCCGGCGCCGCGCGAGGTCTCGCTCGAGATCCGCACGGGCGAGGTCGTGCTGCTGCTCGGCCCGAGCGGAAGCGGCAAGACCACGCTCACCCTCACGCTCAACGGGCTCGTGCCGCACCACATCGACGCCGACGTCGAGGGCGTCGTGCGGATCGGCGGGCGGGACGCCGCGGGAGCGTCGCCCGCCCAGCTGAGCACGAGCGTCGGCATGGTGTTCCAGGACCCCGACGCGCAGCTGGTCACCTCGAGCGTGCTCGACGAGGTCGCCTTCGGCCTCGAGAACCTGCGCCTGGGCGCCGCGGAGGTGCGGGCGCGCAGCGAGGAGTCCCTGCGGCGCGTGGGCCTGTGGGAGCGCCGCCACGACGATCCGGACGAGCTCTCGGGCGGGGGCAAGCAGCGGCTCGCGATCGCCTGCGCGCTCGCGATGCGCAGCCCGCTGCTCGTGCTCGACGAGCCGACCGCGCAGCTCGATCCCGCGGGCGTGCGCGACGTGTACGCGGCGCTCGCCGACCTCGTCGCCGCCGGGGAGCACGCCGTCCTGCTCGTCGAGCACGACGTCGACGCCGCGCTGCCGCTCGCGACGCGCGTGGTCGTGCTCGACGCCGACGGACGCGTGGCCCACGACGGCGACCCCGCCGACGTGCTCGACCGCCACGCCGCCGAGCTGCGCGCGATGGGCGTGTGGCTGCCCCGGGACGGCGAGCCGAGCCGCCGGCCCGTGCCGACGCCCGCCGGCGACGTCGCCCCCGCCGTGTCGGCGCGCGGGCTGACGGTGCGGACGGGGCGCGGCCGGGGTCGCCGCGCGCTCATCCGCGACGTCTCGCTCGACGTGCCCGCGGGCTCGTTCACGGCGATCGTCGGGCCCAACGGCGCGGGCAAGACCACGCTGGCGCAGGCGCTCGCGGGCGTCGCACCCCCACCCCGCGGCACCGTGCGCGTCGCCGGGCTCGATGCGGGCGCCGCGCCCCCGCGACGCCTCGCCGAGCGCGTGGGGTTCGTGTTCCAGAACCCCGAGCACCAGTTCGTCTCCCACACCGTGCGCGGCGAGCTCGCGCACAGCCTGCGCCGCGTGCCGGGTGCCGAGCGCGACGCGCGCGTCGACGCGATGCTCGCCCGGTTCGGGCTGACCGAGCACGCGGATCGGCACCCCTATCGGCTCTCGGGCGGGCAGAAGCGGCGGCTGTCGGTCGCGACCGCGTTGATCGCGGGGGCCGACCGCCCCGGCGGGGTGCTCGTGCTGGACGAGCCGACCTTCGGGCAGGATCGCGCGCGGGCCGACGAGCTCCTGGCGCTGCTCGACGAGCTGCACGCCCACGGCACGACGGTGGTGGTGGTCACGCACGACCTGCGCCTGGTCGCCGAGCACGCCACGCACGTCGCGGTCATGGACGGCGGGGAGCTCGTCGCCGTCGGTCCCGCCGACGAGACCCTGCCGACCGCCCGCGCGGTGTTCGATCGGCCGCGCCCCCTCGAGACCGCCGAGGGGCCGGCCGGCGCGTCCGGGCCACGGCGGGCCGCGCCCCTCGAGCGGCTCGATCCGCTCGCGAAGCTCGCCGCCGTCCTGCCCGCGCTCGTCGGCGTCGTGTTCACGCGCGACCTGGCCACCCCGGCGGCCCTCGCGATCCTGTCGGCGCTCGTGCTGCTCGTCGGCGCGCGACGGGATCGGCGGCTGGGGCTGTGGCTCGGCGTCGCGCTGCCCGCCGTGCTCGTCGCCCTCGCGGCGGGCTTCGCGCTGTGGACCGATCCCCGCACGGGCACCGCGACGGGCCTGCGCCTCACGGCGATGCTCGCGATCGCGCTCGTCCCCGGCCTCACCACCACCGGTCCCGATCTCGTGCGCGCGATCGTGCAGCACCTGGGCGTGCCGTACCGGATCGGGTACGCCGCCCTCGCCGCGTACCGATTCGCCCCGCGCCTGCGGCGGGAGATGGCGATCATCCGCGCCGCCCATCGCGTGCGCGGCACGGGCGGAACGCGTCTGTCGCGCGCCGCCGCGTCTTTCGTGCCCCTGCTGGCCGGCGCCATCCGGCACGCCGAACGGGTGGCCCTCGCGATGGACGCGCGCGCGTTCGGCGCCCACCCCACCCGCACGGAGCGGCGCGTCCTGTGCTGGCGGACCGCCGACACCGTGGCCGTGGTGGCCGGATGGGCCGCCACGGCCGCCGTCTTCATCGCCTTCGCGGCGATCACGCTGCCGCGCGGATGGATATGACAGAGTAAGGGCGGGTTCGGGACGTCCTGCCCACGAAGGATCGGCGCCGAACGACGGCGCCGGTGAGAGTTGGAGACGACATGACGGAGTTCGATCCGGCATACGCGGGCACGTGGATCATCGACCCGGCCCACTCGCGCTTCGGGTTCGCGGTCAAGCACGCGATGGTCTCGAAGGTGCGCGGCGCCTTCCACGACATCTCGGGCAAGCTCGTGGTCGGCGAGGGTGGCATCGACGACGCCCACGTCGAGGTCCGCGTCAAGGCCGCGAGCGTGAACACGGGCAACGAGCAGCGCGACGCGCACCTGCGCACGGGAGACTTCTTCGAGGTCGAGAAGTACCCCGAGATCACCTTCGAGTCGACGAGCTTCGACCAGGTGGGCGAGAACGCCTTCCTCGTCAACGGCGCGCTGACGATTAAGAACACGATGAAGCACGTGGGCATCCCGCTGGAGTTCACGGGCATCGGGCGCGACGCCGACGGCCGCCTGCGCGCCGGCTTCGAGGGCACCCGGCGGATCGATCGCCGCGATTTCGGCCTGGAGTGGCAGGTGCCGCTCGACGCCGGCGGCGTGCTCGTGTCGGAGCGCATCACGCTCGAGTTCGAGCTCAGCCTCATCCATCTGGAGGACGGCGAGACCGCCGACTGATCCGCATGAGGAAGGCGGGCCGCTCCCGAGGGGGCGGCCCGCCTTTCACGTGCGTGCTGCGGCTTACGCCGTGGTCAGCTCCTCGACCGTGGGGGCGCCGGCCAGCTCGTCGATGAGGTCGTCGCCGGGGCGCACCTCGTCGAACGGAGCCTGGATCTCGGCCCGCTGCAGCATCTCGGTCATCTTGCGACGACGCTGACGGGTGATCAGCGTGACGACGCGGCCGGAGTTGCCCGCGCGGCCGGTGCGGCCGGCGCGGTGCAGGTACGTCTTGTACTCGTCGGGGGCGTCGGCCTGGATCACCAGGTCGACGTCGTCCACGTGGATGCCGCGCGCGGCGACATCTGTGGCGACGAGTACGCGGGCGCGGCCCTTCATGAAGCGCTCGATGTTGCGCGTGCGCTTGGCCTGGTTCAGGTCGCCGTGCAGCGAGATCGCATCGATCCCGGCGTCGTCGAACTGCTCGGCGAGCATCTCGGCGAAGGCGCGCGTGCGGGTGAAGACGAGCGTCTTGCCCTCGCGGTCCACGAGCGCGTCGAGGATCTCGGACTTCGAGCGCTGGTCGACCACGAGCACGCGGTGATCGATCGTGCCGGTCTCCTGCGTCTCGCCGGCGACCTCGTACACCTGCGGGTCGACGAGGAACTCGTCGACGAGCGCGGCGACCTCGCGGTCGAGCGTCGCCGAGAAGAGCAGCTTCTGGCCGCCCTCGCTCGTCAGGCGCAGGATGTCCTGCACGGGCTCGAGGAAGCCGAGCTCGCACATGTGGTCGGCCTCGTCGAGCACCGAGATCTGGATCTGCGAGAGGTCCAGCTTGCCCTGGCGCTGCAGGTCGCCGATGCGACCGGGCGTGCCGATGATGATGTCGACGCCCTTCTTCAGCGCGCCCACCTGGCGCGCCTGGGGCACGCCGCCGTAGATCTGCGTGGTGAACAGGCCCACGCTGCGGGCGATCGGCTGCACGGTGCGGTCGATCTGCAGCGCGAGCTCGCGCGTCGGCGCCATGATCAGCGCGACCGGCGAGCGGCCGAACTCGCGCTTCTGACCCGCCTTGGCGCGGAGGATCTTCTCGACCAGCGGGGCGCCGAAGGCGATCGTCTTGCCCGAGCCGGTGCGGCCGCGGGCCAGCACGTCGCGACCCTCGAGGATCGACGGGGCCGTCGACGCCTGGATCGGGAACGGCTTGGAGGCACCCAGGTCGGCGAGGGCGCGGACGATGTTGTCGCCCAGGCCCAGGTCGCCGAAGGTCATCTCGGTGACGTCCTCGGCCTGCACAGCCTGCGCCTCGAGACGCTCGTGGACGACGTCGATCTGCTCCTCCTGCTGCTTGGAGCGCACGGGCGCCTCGCGGCGCTCCTGCCACGCGCGCTCGCCCTCGGTCTGGCGGCGGGCGGGGCGCTCGCCGTCGAACTCGCGGCGGGCGGGGCGCTCGTCGCGGTCGAAACGGCGGGCCGGGCGGTCGTCACGGTCGAAGCGCGGGCGCTCGTCGCGGGCCGGGCGGTCGTCGCGGCTGTAGCGGGGGCGGTCGCCCTCGAAGCGGCGGGCCGGACGCTCGTCGCGCTCGTAGCGCGGGCGCTCGGTGCGCTCGCCGTAGGAGCGGGCCGGGCGGTCGTCGCGGTTGTAGCGGGGACGCTCGGTGCGCTCGCCGTACGAGCGGACCGGGCGGTCGTCGCGGTCGAAGCGGGGGCGCTCGTCGCGCGCCGGGCGGTCGCCGTAGGAGCGGGCCGGGCGGTCGTCGCGGTTGTAGCGCGGGCGGTCGTCGCGAGCCGGGCGGTCGTCGCGGCGGAAGCCGCCGGCGCGCTCGGGGCGGTCGCCGTAGGAACGGCGCTCACCGGCGGGGCGGTCGCCGTACGTGCGACGCTCGCCGCGGTCGTTCGTGCGCTCCGGGCGACCGGCGCGGTCGTCGCGACGGGGGCCGTCGAAGCGGCGGTCGCCGGTCGAGCCGGTGCGCTCGTCGCGGGCACCCGTGCGGGCGCCGCGGTCGTCGGCCGACCAGCGGGGCTTGCGCTCGTCGTCGCGACCGTGGCCGCGGAACGGGCCTCCGGTCGACTTCTTCGCGTAGCGCGGGTCGAAGTTCTTCGGGGCGCGAGCGCCGGATCGATTGGTGTTCTTGGGCATGCGAAAGTACGCACCTTCCATAGGTGTCATGCGGCCACGTCAGGACCACACACACCCGCGCACACATACGCGGAATCCCAAAGCCGACCCCTCAGCGTACCGAACCCGCCTGGGAGAAAGCCTGTGCGGGTGGCGCGGCTCAGCCGCGCAGGGCGCGACGGCTGGTCTGCACCGGCGAGGCGTTCGGCAGCGTCCCGTGCTCGACGTGCGCCGAGGCGGCGTCGCGCGGCGCCACCGGTGCCGGACCGACCGGCGCCGCCGCGGGCGAGGGCTGCAGCGCGGGCGCCTCGGCCTCCGCACGATCCGGTGCGACCGATCCGGTCGAGGCGTCCGACCCGCCCGGCGCGGTG
Organism: Microbacterium sp. NPDC003461; assembly: GCF_053588335.1. Classification (NCBI taxonomy): domain Bacteria; kingdom Bacillati; phylum Actinomycetota; class Actinomycetes; order Micrococcales; family Microbacteriaceae; genus Microbacterium; species Microbacterium sp. NPDC003461. Next base: position 64,090 of record NZ_JBSFPT010000007.1, read on the forward strand.
GGACCGTCGTCCGGGCCGTCGTCGCCGGACGGTGCCGCGCCGCCGCCGCGGCGGGCGATCCGCCGCTCCTTGGCCCCCTCGACGAGGTTGTACAGCGTGGGCAGCACGATGAGCGTGAGGAAGGTCGACGACACGAGACCGCCGATCACGACGATCGCCAGCGGCTGCGAGATGAAGCCGCCGTGCCCGGTGATGCCGAGCGCCATCGGGGTGAGCGCGAAGATCGTCGCGAGCGCCGTCATGAGGATCGGCCGCAGACGCATGGACGAGCCCACGAGCGTGGCGTCGCGCGTGCTGAGTCCGTGATGCTCGCGGTACTGGTTCACGAGGTCGACGAGCACGATGGCGTTCGTGACGACGATGCCGATGAGCATGAGCACGCCGATGAGCGAGGCGACGCCGAGCGGCACGCCCGTGACCACCTGCAGCAGGATCGCGCCGGTCGCCGCGAACGGCACCGAGACGAGCAGCAGCAGCGGCTGGCGCAGCGACTTGAAGGTCGCCACCATCACGACGTAGACGATGAGGATCGCCGCGAGCATCGCGAGGCCGAGCTGCGAGAACGACTCGGCCTGCTGCTCGGCCACGCCGCCCACCTCCGCCCGCGCGCCGTCCGGCAGGTCGACGGCGTCGAGCGCCGCGGTCACCGAGGCCGTCGCCTCCGCGAGGTTGTCGCTCGCCGGCGGCACGGTGATGGCGGCGGTGCGTCGACCCTGCACCGTCGTGATCGACGTGGGGCTGGCCGTCTCCTCCACCGTGGCGATGTCCTGCAGCTGCACCATCCCGAGCGCGCTGGGGATCTCCAGCTCGCGGAGCTCCTGGACCGTCGCCGGCGGGTCCTCGACGGCGATGTACACCGTGAGCGCCGTGTCGTCGATCTCGACGGTGCCGATCTGCTGATCGTTCATCGTGTTCGAGACGATCCCGCCGACGGCGACCTCGCTGAGGCCCCGCTGCGCGGCGGCCTCGCGGTCCACGACCACGCCGATGTACGGCAGGCTCGCGGCGAGGTCGTCCGTCACCTCGCCCACGCCGGCGCGTCCGTCCAGCTCGGCGACGATCGCGTCGGTCGCCTCCTGGAGCGTCTGCGGGTCGGGCGCAGAGACGCTGACCTCGATGTCGGTCGATCCGAACCCGGCCGCCGCGGCCACGGTGATCTCGCCCGCGTCGTCGAGGTCGGCCACGGCCTCCTGCACGTCGGCGCGCAGCGCCTCCTGGTCGACGTCGGCGTCGGTCATGATCGAGAACGTCGCCGATCCGCCGCCCGAGAACGCATCCTGCAGCGGCGATCCGGTCGATCCCACCGAGACCTGCACCGTCTCGATGCCGTCGACGCCCTCGAGCGCCTGCTCGACCTTCGCGGCGGCCTCGTCCTTGGCCTCGAGGCTCGCGCTCGGACCGAGATCCTGCGTCACGGTCATGGTGTTCTGGCCGGTGTCGCCGAGGAAGTTCACCTTCATGAGCGGGGCCATCGCGACCGTGCCGCCGAGCACGAGCACGGCGATCAGCAGCGTCACCCAGCCGTGCTTGAGCGTCCACCGCAGCACGGGCAGGTAGGCCCGCTGCAGGCGCGAGGGCGGGGCGTCGGGGCTCTCGGGGTCGATCTGCCGGCCGTTCGCGTCGAGGATCGGCTTGCCCGGCTTCATGAACCAGTACGCGAGCACCGGCACGATCGTGAGCGCCACGAAGAGCGACGCGAGCATGGCGAGGGCCACCGTCAGGGCGAACGGCCGGAACAGCTCGCCGACCATGTCGCCCACGAAGGCGATCGGCAGGAACACCGCGACCGTCGTGATCGTCGACGAGGTGATCGCCCCTGCGACCTCGCGCACGGCGAGGCGGATCGCGTCGCCCTTGTCGGCGTCGCCCACGTAGTGCCGCTTGATGTTCTCGATCACGACGATCGAGTCGTCGACGACGCGCCCGATCGAGATCGTCAGGGCGCCGAGCGTGAGCATGTTGAGGGAGTAGCCGAACGCCTGCATGCCGATGAACGCGATGAGCACGCTCGTGGGGATCGAGATCGCCGTGACGAGCGTCGAGCGGATCGACAGCAGGAACACGAGGATCACGACGACGGCGAAGACGAGACCGAGCATGCCCTCGACGGCGAGCGTCTCGATCGACTGGACGATGAACGGGGCCTGGTCGAACACGACCGTGAACTCGGCGTCGGGGAACGTCTCGCGCAGGTCCGCGACGGCGGCGAGCACGCCGTCCGAGACCTCGACGGTGTTGGCCGCCGGCAGCTTGGTGATCGAGATCGAGATGGCGTCCTCGCCGTTGACCCGCGAGATCGACGAGACGGGATCGTTCGCCAGCTCCACGCTCGCGACGTCGCCGATCGTCGTGACCTCCGGCACGATCGGCGCCCCCGTGCCGGGATCCAGCTCGGGCTCGCCGCCCGAGGGGACGAGCGGGAGCGCCGCGATGTCGTCCACGGAGGTGACCTTCGCGCCGGTCTGCACCGTGAGCGTCTCGTCGCCCTCGGTGATGTCGCCACCGGGGAACAGCACGCCGTTCTGCTCCATGGCGTCGCCGATCGCCTGGGTCGAGAAGCCGCGCGCCGCGAGTTCGGCGGTGTCGGGCGTGATCGTGATCCGCTGCCCCACGCCGCCGACGATCGACGCCGAGGCGACGCCGTCGACGTCCTCGAGCTCGGGGATGGCGGAGTTCTCGAGCTCGCCCTGCGCGTCCTCGCCCTCGCCGAAGCCGCTGACGGCGATCTGGATCACGGGCAGGTCGTCGATGCTCACCGACATCACCTGCGGATCGACGTCCTCGGGCAGCTGGGCGCGGCTGATCGCCTGCTGGATCTTCTGCTCCGCCGTGCCGAGGTCGGTGCCGTACGCGAACATCGCCTGCACGATCGACGCGTTCGTCGTGCTCGTGGCGGTCGTCGAATCGAGGTCGGGGACCGACTGGATGGCCTCCTCGATCGGCGTCGACACGTCGTTCTCCACCACCTCCGGCGAGGCGCCGGGGTAGGTGCTCATGACGATGAGCGCGGGCAGCTCGATCGACGGGATGAGCTCCTGCTTCAGGCTCGTGAGCCCGATGCCGCCGAAGACAGCGGCGCAGATGGTGATGAGCGCGATGAGGGCGCGGTTCTTGAGGCTGAGGACGGCGAGTTTCGACAAGACGGGGACTCTCGATCTCGACCGGCGGCGCCGGTCGGCACCGCCGATACGGTGCTGTATCCGACGCGATCAGTCTGACACACGGCGCGCGCGCCCCGCGCGGGGGACATCCCCCGTGTTCACGCGCCGAGCGTCAGTACTCTCGCAATCGCTCGGCGTTGTCCGTGAGCTCTCTTCCGTCAGGTGGTCGCACCGTCCATCCGTTGTTCTTCAGCACTTCCGCCGCTTCCGCCTGATGGTCGCGTACGGCGGCACGAAACTGGAAACGTCGAGCAAGTTCCCGACCGTCCTCCACAGCGCGGCGCCAACCAGGACGAGCATCGAATCCGCACTCCTGAATCAGGAACTGTACGAAGTCCTCGATCCCTGGCCTCAGCCGCCGCCCGCCCGTCGGAAAGTGCAATGCGGAAAGCGACATCGGCACCGCCCGGTGCCTGCCACTCGTATGAGTGCGGGCCAGGATGAACGACAACGAGCCACGTTCGCCATGGAACTGCCAGTGCGAGACGGGAGGTCCAGTCGTGCGACTCTCATACTCGAGCCGCACGATCGGAGCTTCCTCGAACTCAGGCGTCAGGGAGATGCGGGCCTGATCGAACTTCAGGAATCCGTCGTCGGACAGCTCGGCGAAGATCGCGAACGTCCAATGGGCAAGAACAACGTCGTCCCCGCGGAGCGCTAATGACGCCGGCCTCACCGATTCATCGTCGTCAACCGGGCAGATGCGCACTCGCCCCGTTCTCGGCAACTGTTGCGCCCGTATCCGCGCTTGTCCCGGCAGCGCCTGCCGGATCGTGTGCTCGAGCCGGGCAGCGAGGTCCTGCGCTTGACCGAGCATCCGAGGCGCGCGTCAGTCCGTCAGCTCGTTCTCACCGAGGAGGTAAGCGATCGAATCCAGCTCATCTCGAAGCGCCCACGCCCGGTCCGACAACGGGCGCGCGTGCGCTTCGCGGCGAAACTCCGCGTACGAGGTCAACCCGAGCTCACGCAGGAGCGCATCACGACGCTCGATGAGATCGCGCTCCTCGATCGTGATCACGGGTGCCATGGCGAGCCCTCCTTTGCTGTGTGCCAAGAGTAGAACACGGGCCTCCGACATTCCGTGGGATAGACGGCGATTCAGACGCCTCCATCAGCCCCCGTGTTCAGGCGCCGAACGCGGCCGCGGTCAGCAGGCCGAGCGCGGCGGCGAGCACGCACAGCAGCAGGGTGCCGACGCCGTTGCCGACGGCCGCGACGCGACGACCCGCGAGCCACAGCTCGACCGTGTCGACCGAGACGGTCGAGAACGTCGTGTAGCCGCCGAGCAGCCCGGTGGTGACGACGGTGAGGATCGGCGATCCCGCGCCGGCGAACGCGGTCGCGAGGATCGCCATGACGTAGCAGCCGCTGACGTTCACGAGCAGGATCGGCCACGGGAAGCCGCGCGAGGGGCGCAGCGCGGCGTCGATCATCCAGCGCAGACCCGCGCCGACCCCGCCGGCGAGCGCGACGGCCAGCACCTCGAGGGGGTTCACGCGTCGCCCCCGCTCGCCGCGCGGCGCCCGATGGCGTAGCCGACGGCGGCCAGCCCCGCCGGCACGGCGACGAACAGCAGCGCCCCTCCCACGACGAGCAGCAGCAGCGTGCCCGCGGCGGCGAGCGGGCTCGCCTGCGCACCGGCCTCGACCGAGCTCACCGTCACGAGCGCGAACACCGGAGCCAGCGCGCTGTACGACGTGAAGCCGCCCAGCACGCCCGTGCCGAGGAACGCGCGCAGGCGCGGTCTGTCGCCCGCCCAGCCCACGAGCACGCCCAGCAGGCCCGAGCCGAGGGCGTTGACGAGAAGGACCATCGGCAGCCCCAGGAGCGGATCGCTCGTGTCGGCCGTGAGCAGGTACCGCCCGGTCACCCCCACCGCCCCGCCGGCGACGACGAGCGGCAGCAGGCCCCACCGAAGGGGCGTGCGGCGGAAGCGGACGGTCACCCGCCCACAGTATCCCCTTGCGGATCGAGATATATCGTGTTTCACTCTTTCGTATCGAGATATATCTCGAATTCAGAGCCGGGCGATCCGGCCGTCTTGCAGGAGCGAGGACCATGGAGAAATGGCTGATCCACCCGGGCGAGAACCGGGTCATCGACGTCGAGGGCGTGCTGTCGCTCAAGATCGGCCTCGTCGGCGGGCAGATCGACGTGATCGCCCACGACGAGCCCGACGTGCGCGTCGAGATCCGCGGCGTGACCGTGAAGGACCTGCGGGTCGAGCTCTCGGGCGGCCAGCTCGAGATCGACCACCCGCAGTTGCGGTGGGACAACTTCCTCGAGGTGTTCCGCAACTTCGGCGCGGGCGGACCGCGCGCCGAGATCAGCGTGGCGGCGCCGCGCGATGTCGCGCTCACGCTGGGCGTGGTCAGCGCGACCGCTCTTGTCGCGGGTCTGCGCCGCGACGCCTCGGTCAACACCGTCTCGGGCGATGTGCTCGTCGACGGCCACGAGGGCGCGCTGCGCGTGAACGCCGTCTCGGGCGACGTGCAGGTGCGCGGCCTCACCGGCCCGTTCGACGCGCACACCGTCTCGGGCGACGTGATGGTCTCCGGCGCCGTGACGAAGGCCGACATCGACTCGGTGTCCGGCACCGCCTTCGTCGACGCCGAGGGCCCGATCGGCGCGATCTCGCTCAACGGCGTCTCGGGCGGGGCCACCTTCCGGCTCGACGCCGGCTACCCCGCCAACTACGTGCTGCGCAGCGCGAGCGGCCGGCTCACGGTCGACGGCGTGCCGCGCGGCAGCGGCGTGCCCTCCAGCTACAGCGGATCGACCGGGGAGCTCTCCGGCGCCTTCGCCGACGTCCGCGCCAACACGGTCGCCGGTGACATCACGGTGGTGCGCCGCGGCGGCGCCGGTGCCGCGGACGCCGCGAGCACCGAGGCGCCGCTGACGCCGCCGAGGGACGGTGACCTCTGATGCCCGCCGTCTTCTCGCACGGCGACCTGCGGCTGTACCTGCTGAACCTGCTGAACGAGTCGCCGCGCCACGGCTACGACATCATGCAGGCCCTCGCCGAGCGCACGGGCGGCACCTACACCCCGAGCGCCGGCACGATCTACCCCCGGCTGTCGAAGCTCGAGGAGGAGGGGCTCGTGACCAAGACCGCCGACGGCCGCAAGACGGTGTACGAGATCACCGACGCGGGCCGCGCCGAGGTGGCCTCGCGCGCGGACGACATCGCGGGCATCGAGGCGGGGCTGGCCGACTCGGTCCGGATCATCGCCGACGGCGTGCGCGCGAGCGTGCGCGAGGCGATGAAGAGCCTGCGCGCCGATCTCGCGGCGGCCGCCCACGCCGAGCGGACCTCTCCGCCGCCTGCGGCCGACGACCGCGCGCAGTCGCGCGAGCAGCTGCAGCGCGCGGAGGCCGTGGTCGCGGACTTCCGCGGCCGGGTCCGCAGCGAGCTGCGCACGCACGTCGCGCGCGGCGGGGAGCTCGCGCCCGCCGTGGTCGACGACCTCGCCCGCGCCCTCGACGAGGCGGCGCGCGAGCTCACCCGCGTGCTCAGGGGCTGAGATGGCGGTTCCCGAACCGCGGTGGCCGGCCGGCCCGCCTGGCGCACCGGCCGACCGTGGACGGATCCGGGGGTGGATCGATCGCCACCCGCGGATCCGTCGCGGCTACCGGACGACCGTGGGCACCGTCGGCGGCATCGTCACCGCGCTCGGGGTGATCCTGCTGCCGCTGCCGGGGCCCGGAGCGCTCGTGCTGCTCGGCGGTCTCGCCATCCTCGGCACGGAGTTCGCGTGGGCGCGCCGCAGCGCGGCGTGGATGCGCCGCCAGATCGCGCGGATCGCCGCCTGGTGGAAGCGGCGCCAGGAGCGCCGGCGGCGCCGCGACGGCCTCGCCGTCAGGTGAGGTCGGAGGGCGGGTACTCCTCGTCGTCGGCGAGCAGCTCGCCCTGCGGCACGACGAGCAACGGGATCGACTGGCGGTGCGAGAGGCGCGCGGCGACCGACCCCGTGAAGAACTCGCGCAGCGACTCGCCGAAGCCCCGCTTGCGCGTGCCGATCACGATGAGCTTCGCGTCGATCTTCGTCGTGAAGTGCTTCAGCGCCAGCGCCGGGTCGCCCACGAGCTGCCGGGCGGTCCATTCCGCCCTGCCGTCGAGCGCCTCCGCCGCGTGGGCCTTGACGGCCTCGAACTCCTCGGCGCCGGCGTCGACGTTGATGTCGATCGGCGCGGAGTGCACGTACCCGTCCGGGTCCTCGTAGGTGACGAAGCGCGTCACGTCGACGTGCACGACCACGAGCGGAGCGCCCATCAGCTTGGCGTATCGGGCGGCTTCTCGGAGGACTCGCGGGTTCTGATCGGGGACCGCTCCGACGACGACGGCCCCCTGCAGGGCCTTGTCCTCGTCCGGAATGCGGACGCCTCCGGCGGTCTCCGCCTGGTTCTCCGACATCGTCATCGCCCCCTTCAGGGTTGCCAGGAGGCCGGTGCTTCCAGCCCTCGTGGTATCCTCAAGTCTACTCTTTCCGGCCGTTCCGCCGGTGAATTCGATCACATCGGGGCAGCACCCGCAGCTCAATACGAGGGGGTCTCGCGCATGGGGCGTGGCCGTCAGAAGGCGAAGCACACAAAGCTCGCCCGTGAACTCAAGTCGTACAGCCCTGCCGTGGACTACAACGCGCTGGAGCGCGAACTCGGCAGCCACAACGACGACGACCTGTACGTCGACAAGTGGGCCGACGAGTACACGGACAACGACGAGGACGACGACGAGGCGGCATAAGCCATCCGTCGTGAGATCGCCGTGGGTTCCCACCCACGGCGATTTTCTCGTGCCCGGATTCAGCCGCGCCGACCCGCGCTGAGGCCAGCCGGGCTCAGGAGCTCTGCGATCCCTCGACCCACTCGAGATACTCGTCGGTGACGGTGCCCGTCACGTAGCGGCCGTCGAAGCAGCTCATGTCGAGATCGCGGAAGGCCGCCTCTCCCGTGGCGCTCTCGATGATCGCGTCGCGCAGATCGTCGACCTCCTGGTACACGAGGTAGTCGCAGCCGAGCTCCTCGGCGATCTGCGGGATCGTGCGGCCGTGCGCCACGAGCTCGTGGCGCGACGGCATGTTGATGCCGTACACGTGCGGGTGCCGCACGGGAGGGGCCGCCGACGCGAACGTCACCGTCTTCGCGCCCGCGGCGTACGCCATCTGCACGATCTGCTTGCTCGTCGTGCCGCGCACGATCGAATCGTCGATCAGCAGCACGTTCTTGCCCTGGAACTCGCTCGACATGGCGTTGAGCTTCTGGCGCACGCTCTTCTTGCGCACCGCCTGGCCCGGCATGATGAACGTGCGGCCGACGTAGCGGTTCTTGTAGAAGCCCTCGCGGTACTCGATGCCCAGCACGCGCGCCACCTCCATCGCCGCGGGACGCGACGAATCCGGGATCGGCATGACCACGTCGATGAGGCCCTCGGGCACGTGCTTCGCGATCGTCGCCGCCAGCTTCTCGCCCATGCGCAGGCGCGACTCGTACACCGAGACGCCGTTCATGATCGAGTCGGGGCGCGCGAGGTACACGTACTCGAACGAGCACGGCAGCAGCTGGGGGTCGTCGGCGCACTGCTTGGAGAACAGCTCGCCGTCGTTCGAGATGAACACCGCCTCGCCGGGCTCCACGTCGCGCACCACCTCGTAGTCCGCGTTCTCGAGCACGAGCGACTCGCTCGTGACGACCCACTCGTCGCGCCCGTCCTCGCCCGTGCGGCGGCCCAGGATGAGCGGGCGGATGCCGAACGGATCGCGGAAGGCGAGCAGGCCGTAGCCGGCGATGATCGAGATCACGGCGTACGCACCCTCGATGCGGCGCTGCGTGCGGGTGACGGCCTCGAAGATGCGCTCGGGCTCGAGGTCGACGGGGCTCGTGGTGGCCTGCAGCTCGTTGGCGAGCACGTTGAGCAGCAGCTCGGTGTCGCTGGACGAGTTGAGGTGCCGACGGTCGCGGCGGGCCATGTCGGCCGTGAGCTCGCGCGTGTTCGTGAGATTGCCGTTGTGGATGAGGACGAGGCCGTACGGCGAGTTCACGTAGAACGGCTGCGCCTCCTCCTCGGCCGACGCCGTGCCCTTCGTGGCGTAGCGCACGTGGCCGAGGCCGACGTTGCCGAGCAGCGATCGCATGTCGCGGGTTCGGAACGCCTCGCGCACCTGGCCCGGCTTCTTCTGCAGGTGCATGACGCCGTTGGGTTCGGCCGTCGCGATGCCCGTGGCGTCCTGGCCGCGGTGCTGCAGAAGGAGAAGCGCGTCGTAGATGTCCTGGTTGACCGGGGAGCTCCCGACCATTCCGACGATGCCGCACATGGGGTGGTTACTTCGTCCGTTCTCTCCGTGTCAGCGGGCCGCGTACGCGCCGACCAGGCGCACCGCGCCGCCGTCGACGCCCTTGGCGCCCTGCTCGAATCCGTCGCCCGGCGGGTCGCCGGCGCCGACCGATCCGACCTGCCAGGCCGGGATGCCGTCCTCGGCCAGCGCCGCGACGGCCGCGTCGACGACGGCCGGATCGACGACCGCGAGGAAGCCGATGCCGAGGTTCCAGGTGCCCTCGCTCGACTCGAGCGTGGTGCGGGCGATGTCGCTCAGCACGCGGAAGACGGGGCTCGGGCTCCAGGTCGACCGATCCACCTCGGCCCACGTGCCGCGGGGCAGCACGCGCGCGAGGTTGGCCGCGATGCCGCCGCCCGTGACGTGGCTGAGGCTGTGCACGCCGTCGCCGGTCTGCGCGATGAGGCGCAGCAGCGGCGAGGTGTACAGGCGCGTGGGCTCGAGCAGCGCCTCGCCCCACGTCATGCCGAGGTCGGCGGCGTGGTCGCCGTAGCCGATGCCGGCGCCCGAGAGGATGTGGCGCACGAGGGAGTAGCCGTTGGAGTGCAGGCCGCTCGAGCCGAGCGCCAGCACGGCGTCGCCGGGGCGCACGCGCTCGGCGCCGAGCACCGCGTCGGCCTCGACCACGCCGGTGGCCGCGCCGGCGACGTCGTAGTCGTCCACGCCCAGCAGGCCGGGGTGCTCCGCCGTCTCGCCGCCGACGAGGGCCGTGCCCGTCGCGCGGCACGCGTCGGCGATCCCGCGCACGATGTCGGCGATCCGCTCGGGGAACACCTTGCCGCACGCGATGTAGTCGGTCATGAACAGCGGGCGGGCGCCCACGACGACGATGTCGTCGACGACCATGCCGACCAGGTCCTGCCCGATCGTGTCGTGCTTGTCGATCGCCTGCGCGATCGCCACCTTCGTGCCGACGCCGTCGGTGCTCGTCGCCAGCAGCGGGCGACGGTAGCCCCTCAGCGCGCTGGCGTCGAACAGGCCGGCGAACCCGCCGACACCGCCGAGCACCTCCGGCCCCTGCGTGGCGCGCACCGACGACTTCATCAGCTCGACGGCGAGGTCGCCGGCGGCCGTGTCGACACCGGCCTCGGTGTACGTGGAGTTGTGCGCGGACGTGCGCGCGGAAGTGGGATCGGAGACCACGGGTCAAGACTATCTGCCGCACCCGCGTGCTGGATGCGAGGGGGCTGGACGAGGCGCGGCCGGCGGGGCCGTCCCTAGACTGACCGCATGCAGGCATCGGAGTGGCCGAGCTGGCGTGTGACCGAGGGCACGGACCTCGGCGTGCTCGTCGCGCTCTACCTGCGCGGCGCCCTGGGCGTGCGTGCGCCCGAGCAGCTCCCGTCGCTGCGCGGCGCACCCACCGGCGCCGAGGCGTCCGACGTGCTGGCCGCGCAGTGGCTGCAGTACTGGGACATGACGGTGGAGCCGCTCGCCCACCCGGCGGACGAACCGCTGGAGCTCGTCGACGGGTTCGGCGACCTCGTCGCCGTCCCGGAGAGCTCCGTGCGGCTGGCGACCGCGATCGCGCCCCTCGCGCCCGCCGCGCTCGAGTTCGCCGACGCGGCGCTCCGGCGACTGAACCTCGAGCAGCACGGCCGCGGGTCGGGCGGGGTCTGGAACAGCCTCGTCCGCGACGAGGAGAGGCGGCTCGGCCGCCCGGCGCATCCGTTCGTGCTGAACGTGCAGATCCTGCCGTTCGCGCAGCGCGGGCTCTGGCGGATCGGCGAGCTCACGATCGCGGTCAGCGACGGGCTGCGCGGCGACGTGGCCGCGTACGGCAAGGCCGTGCGGCCGATCGTGGCCGACCTCGTGTGACGGTCAGCCCTCGTCGACGATCTCGTGCACGGCGTGCGCCTGGCGCACCCGGCGGCCCACCGTGCGGTCGAGCAGCAGCGCCACGAGCATCCCGACGAGGATGCCGGCGGGCAGGCACCACAGCAGGATGAAGCCGAACGCCTGCGAGGCGCTGTACTCGATCTCGGTGTAGCGGCTCGGCTCGGACGTGCCGTCGAACACCGTCGACAGGATCATGGCCGCCGCAATGCCCAGCATGGCGCCGAGCGCGGCGAAGACGCCGTACTTCGGCGCGCGGCGGACGCCGACGAGCTCGTCGGCGCGCGCGGGGATCTGCGAGGACATGCGGCTATTCAAACACCCGAACCCTGAATGCTGCCGGTGATCTCGGGCCGCCCGCTCAGGGCCGCAACGGCAGCAGCGCGGCGATGTCGGCGCGGACCCCGGAGGCCGAGATGCGCCCCTCGGCTCGCGCCTCATCCCACCGCGCCGCGCCCGTGGCGAGGTCGATCCAGGTCGCCGCATCCATCTCGACGACGTTGGGTGGCGTGCCGCGGGTGTGCCGCGGCCCCTGAATGACCTGCGCGGCGCCGAAGGGCGGCACGCGCACCTCGACCGAGGCGCCCGGCGCCTTCTCGACGAGCAGCTGCAGCAGGTAGCGCACGGCGGTGGCGAGCTGCGGCCGGGCCGGCTTCTGGCCCGTCTCGCGCGCCGCCCGCACGGCGGCGAGCGCCTCCCGCCCGTCCCCGGTCTCGATCCGCTTCCCCATCCCCCCATTCAACAGCGGATCCGGGCACGTGCGGATCGGGCACGCGCGCGGCGGGGACCGTAGGCTGGTGCGCGTGAAGATCCTCGTCCTCGGCTCCGGCGCCCGCGAGCACGCGATCATCCTGGCCCTGCGCTCGGAGTCCACCGCTCACGAGATCCTCGCCGCGCCCGGCAACGCCGGCATCGCGCGGGACGCGACCCTGGTCACCCTCGACATGCTCGACCCCGCGGCCGTCACCGGCTTCGCGAACGAGAACGCCGTCGACCTCGTCGTGATCGGGCCCGAGGCGCCGCTCGTGGCCGGCGTCGCCGATGCGCTGCGCGAGCGCGGCATCCCGGTGTTCGGCCCCGGCCGCGCCGCCGCCCAGCTGGAGGGCTCGAAGGCGTTCGCGAAACGGATCATGGAGGCCGCGGGCGTGCCGACGGGGCGCGCGACGCACGCCGGCACCGACGAGGACGTGGCGGCAGCGCTCGACGCGTTCGGCGCGCCCTACGTCGTGAAGGCCGACGGCCTGGCCGCCGGCAAGGGCGTGATCGTGACGGAGGATCGCGCGGCGGCACTCGCCCACGCGGCGCAGTACCTGCCGAGCGGGCCGGTGCTCGTGGAGGAGTTCCTCTCGGGCCCCGAGGTCTCGCTGTTCTTCCTCAGCGACGGCGACACGGTCCGCGCCCTCAGCCCCGCCCAGGACTTCAAGCGCGCGCTCGACGGCGACGCCGGCCCGAACACCGGCGGGATGGGCGCGTACTCGCCGCTGCCGTGGCTGGCCGAGCGCTTCGGCGGCGAGGCGGAGTTCGTCGCTGAAGTGACCGAGCGGATCGCCGTGCCCGTGATCCGGCAGCTCGACGCCGAGGGAACGCCGTTCGTCGGGCTGCTGTACGCCGGCCTCATCCTCACCGACGCCGGCGTGAAGGTCATCGAGTTCAACGCCCGCTTCGGCGACCCCGAGACCCAGGTGGTGCTGCCCCGACTGCGCACCCCGCTGTCGGAGCTGCTCCTGGCCGCCGCGCGCGGCACGCTCGAGGAGGCGCCCGCGCCGGAGTTCTCGGACGACGCCGCCGTGACCGTGGTGCTCGCCAGCGAGGGCTACCCCGAGGCGCCCGTCACAGGCCGCCCGCTGACCGGGCTGGACGAGGCCGCGGCCGTCGAGGGCGTGCACCTCGCCCACGCGGCCACGCGCGCCGAGGGCGACGCACTGCTGGCCACGGGCGGCCGCGTGCTGAACGTCGTGGCGCTGGCGCCCGACTTCGCCACGGCCCGCGCCCGCGCCTACGACGCCATCGACCGCATCGGACTCGAGGGCTCGCACCACCGGCGCGACATCGCCGCCCGCGTGGGCTGACGAGGCCGCCGCCACGACGGAGGGGGACGACATGACCGACGGGATGACCTCGAGCTCGCGTCTGCGAACGATGCGGATGATCGTCTCGACCTACCTGGGCGTGATCCCGCTGATGGGCGTCGTGATGGCGTTCGTGGTGCCCGCCGAGGACCCCTGGGGCATGCCGGACGTGCTCGGGCTCGCGCTGCCGGTCGCCGTCGGCGTCGCCGCGTGGGCCGGCATCGTCACCGTCGGCCTGCGTGTGCCGCCGCTGCCCGCCTCGCACGTCGAGGTCGCACCGGGGGCCGGGGCCAGCGTGTACCAGTCGACGATGTTCGTGCGGATGGCGCTCGCGACGGCGCCGGCGCTCGTGTCGATCGCGCTGCTGTTCGCCCTGCCGCACGCGACGATGATCACGTTCGCGATCGGGGCCGTGATCTCCCTCGCGCTGCTCGCGGTCTACGCCTACCCGAACCGCTACAACGCGCGCCTCGTCGAGCGGCGCCTCGACAGCGCCGGTGCGCGGTCCGGCCTGGCCGAGGGCCTCGGACTCGGCCGCTCCCCCGAGGCGCCCACCGGCTACAGCGGCAGCGCCACCTTCCACTGACGCAGGCGTCAGGCCTCGGGCGGTGTCTCGCCGGCGCGCTCGACGAGCACGGCCAGCTGGGGGCGGTTGGCCGCGCCCAGCTTGAGCCTGGCGGCCTGGACGTGCGACTTCGCCGTCGACGGCGCGACGTGCATCGCCCGCGCGATCTGCTCGTCGCTCGCCCCGGCCGCCACGAGACGCGCGGCCTCCCGCTCGCGCTCCGTCAGCTGCGCGAACCGCGTCACCGCGTCGCGCCGCGCCTCGCCGCCCGTGCCCGCGCCGAGGCGCTGGACCAGCTCGCGCGTGTGCCGGGGCGCGAGGAACGCGTCACCGCGGGCGACGGTGAGCACCGCGTCGGCGAGGGCGTCGGGCGCCGTGTCCTTCAGCACGTAGCCGTAGGCGCCGGCCTCGAGCATGCGCAGCACGGTCTCGGTGCCCGCGACGCTCGTCATCGCGACCACCGCGGTGTCGACCTGTGCCAGCAGCTCCCTCGTCGACTCGATGCCGTCCATCACGGGCATCTGGATGTCCATCAGCACGACGTCGGGACGGTGGGCGCGGGCCAGCTCGATCGCCTCCCGGCCGTTCTCCGCGACGCCGACGACTTCGATGTCGGGCCGCGGACCGAGGATCAGCGTGACGGCCGTGCGCGCCAGGTAGTCGTCGTCCACGACCAGCACGCGCACGGGACGCTCGGGATGGTCGGTGGGCACGCGGCCACGATACCGGCCGCCGCCGACAGGATCAGGCCCGCTCGGCCCACGGCAGCCTGACGTCGACGATGAACCGCCCCTCGTGGGGGCCGATCCACGCCGAGCCGCCCGCCGACGCGGCGCGCTCGCGGATGCCGACGATCCCCTGACCGCCGCTGGGCACGCCGGCGCCGCGTGCGGCCATCGGGTTCTCGATCCGGACGCGCACGCCGCGGTCCGGCGCGGCGTCGACCGTGAGCGAGATCGGCTCCCCCGGCGCGTGCTTCAGCGCGTTGGTGAGACTCTCCTGCACGATGCGGTACGCGGCGGCGTCGAGCGCCGGGGCCACCCGATCGGCGCCGTCGATCAGCACGTAGGCGTCGATGCGGCGGCCGCCCGCGCGCAGGTCCGTCAGCAGCGGGGCGATCAGCCGGAGCGAGGCGGGAGGCGCGGGCGGCGCCTCCGCCGGCTCGGACCGCAGGCCGCCGACGACGCCGCGCACGTCCTCGAGCGCGGCGTGCGTCTGCTGCCGCACGGTGCGTGCCCAGCCGGCGAGCGACGGATCGATCGCCGGATCCGCGGCGACCTGCGCCTCGAAGGCGCTCGCCGAGAGCGCGGCGGTCGAGAGGCGGTACCCGAGGCCGTCGTGCAGGTCGCGCGCGATCCGCTCCCGCTCGGCCTGCCGCGCCAGCTGCTCGCCGAGGGCGTCGGCCCGCTCGTGCTCGCGCGCCGCCCGCGCCCGGCTGGCCGCCGCCTCGGCGCGCGTGCGCTGATGCACGACGAGCCCGCCCACGGCGCAGAGCGCGAGGGCGGCGATGACCCATCGCGCGATGTCCCAGGCGGGACCGCCCGGCGAACCCCCGTCGGCGCTGAACAGCCAGGGCAGCGCGGCGCCCCACTCGGTCAGCGACTCGCGCAGCACGAACAGCGCCACCGCCGCCACCGCGATCCCGCCGATCAGGGAGGCCCGTCGCGGCCATCGCAGCAGGGCGTGGAACACCCCGACGAGCGCGAGGGCGTACGAGACGCCGAGGATCATGAGCGCGCCGCCCGCGATGAGCACGAGCTGCGGGTGGCGGGCGCGCGCGAACACGCTCGCCCACGCGATGATCGCGGCCAGCACGAGGAGGGTGCCCGTGTCGGTGATCGAGACCTCGCGCGGCACGCCCGCGCGGAACACCGCCGCGCCCGGCACGTTCATGACGGCGCAGATGTCCCACAGGCAGCCGAGCACGAACAGGCCGGTCGACCAGCCGCCGTCGAGCAGCCGGGCGAACCGGCCGGGTCGGGAGCCCGCAGCCGTCGTCATGCTCCGAGCGTATGGCGCACCCCGGACAGCCGCCTCATCCGTCCGCCCGGCGAGATCCGGACGATCGTCCGGCCCGATCCGTGCGGACGGGGGAGGCGCCGGGGATCGACGCGGGCCGACGCTGAGGGAGTCGCGGTTCGCGGTCGTCGCAGCTCGCCGAATCCGCGATGTCCGTCGCATCCGCTATAGATGAAGAAGAACTACCCATAAATATGGGTAGAACTGCCCAGAAAGTCCCCATGCCGATCCGTCGGCACACAGCAAGGAGTCCCCATGTCCAACGACAGCACCCTGCCCCCTGCCCCTCCGCAGCCGACCGCCTCGCCCGCGGGCGCTTCCGTCCCGCCGTATGGCGCGCCGACCCAGCCCGTCGCACCGAAGCAGAACAACGTCGTGGGCCTCATCGGCCTCATCGTCGCCGCGGTCGGCTTCGTGTGCGCCGTGATTCCCGGACTGCTCGGGATCGGCTGGCTCCTCCTCCCCGTCGGCTTCATCCTCGGCATCGTCGGCGTCTGCCTGCGCGGGCGGAAGAAGGGGCTGTCCATCGCCGCGATCATCGTGGCGGTCGTCGGCACGATCGCAGGCTTCATCGCGTTCACGACCTACGCCCTGACTGCGGTCGGCGACGCGCTCGATGAGGCGTCCGGCGGCGACACGGCTGTGGTCGCCGATGAGGTGGAGGGCGAGGCGGGTGCCGAGGCCGAGGAAGCGGCCGGCGACAGCGCCGCCGCCGAGGAGGGCACCCGCGAGCACCCGCTCCCGGTCGGCAGCACGATCGCGAACGACGACTGGGAGGTCACGGTCAACAGCGTGACACTCGGCGCCACGGACGCCGTCCTCGCAGCCAACACCTTCAATTCGGCGCCGGAGGAGGGCTACGAGTACGCGCTCATCAACGTCACCGTGAAGAACCTCTCCGACGAGCCGTCGATGGCCGCCATGGTGCAGGTCGATTACGTGACCGCCGACGGCGTGACGATCGACGGGCTCGGCGACGTTTCCGTCGCCCCCGACGCGCTCGACAGCCTCGCGGAGCTCTACAAGGATGCGGCGGTGACCGGCAACATCGCCATTGCCGTGCCCAGCGCGACCGCTGCGCAGGGAACGATCGCCGTGACGCCTGGCATGTTCGCCGAGCCGGTGTTCTTCGCCGCGCAGTGAGCCCCGACGGACGGGCC
This sequence comes from Microbacterium sp. NPDC003461, assembly GCF_053588335.1. Taxonomy (NCBI): domain Bacteria; kingdom Bacillati; phylum Actinomycetota; class Actinomycetes; order Micrococcales; family Microbacteriaceae; genus Microbacterium; species Microbacterium sp. NPDC003461. The sequence continues at coordinate 81,232 of NZ_JBSFPT010000007.1, forward strand.
GGATCCTCGCGGGTCCGGCCCGTCCGCGCGTCTCGGCGCCGGCCGCGATAATGGTGCGATGAGCGAGGCGCGCGAGATCCCCGGCTGGACGCACGTGTACTCCGGGAAGGTCCGCGACCTGTACCGGCCCGCCGATGGCGGCGACGACCGCATGCTCGTGGTCGCGTCCGACCGCGTGAGCGCGTTCGACCACGTGCTCTCCCCCGGCATCCCGGGCAAGGGTGCGCTCCTGACGGCGCTGAGCCTGTGGTGGTTCGACCAGTTGGCCGGCGCCGACGGCGGCGAGCCCGTGCCGAACCACCTGACGGGCGAGGCGCCGCCGGCCGAGGTCGCCGACCGGGCGATGATCGTCCGCTCGCTCGAGATGCTGCCCGTCGAGTGCGTCGTGCGCGGCTACCTCACCGGGTCCGGCTGGCTCGAGTATCGGGATCGGGGCACGGTGTGCGGCATCCCGCTCCCGGCAGGCCTGCAGGACGGCGACCGCCTGCCCGAGCCGATCTACACCCCCGCCTACAAGGCGCCGCTCGGCGAGCACGACGAGAACATCTCGTTCGAGCGGACCGTCGAGCTGGTCGGCGCCGAGCGCGCCGCGCAGCTGCGCGACGCCTCGCTGTCGATCTACGCGCGCGCCGCCGCGGCGGCCGAGGCGCGCGGCCTCATCCTCGCCGACACGAAGTTCGAGTTCGGCGTGGACGAGCGCGGCGTGCTGCGGCTGGCCGACGAGGTGCTCACGAGCGACTCGTCGCGCTACTGGGACCGCGCATCCTGGGAGAGCGGATCGACTCCGCAGGAGCGCATGGCGAGCTTCGACAAGCAGATCGTGCGCGACTGGCTCAGCGCCCACTGGGACAAGCAGGGCGCGCCGCCCGAGCTGCCGGCCGAGGTCATCGAGCGCACCGTCGCCCGCTACCGCGAGCTCCTCGAGCGGATGACCGCGTAGCGCTCGTCACCCGGCGGCGGGCCCGCCGCGCCGACCCGACCCGACTCGTACGCCCACATCGCCGCCTCCACGCGGTTGCGCACCCCGAGCTTGGCGAGGATGCCGCCGATGTGCGTCTTGATCGTGCCGCGGGACAAGTGCAGCCGCTCCCCGATCTCCACGTTCGTCAGGCCCTCGGCGAGCAGCGCGAGCACGTCCTCCTCGCGGAGCGTGAGCGGCTCGGCGGGCTCGGGCGCAGGGCGGCGCGCGAACTCCGCGAGCAGCCGCGTGGTGATGCGGGGAGAGATGAGCGCCTCGCCGTCGGCGGCGGCGCGCACGGCCGACGCGGCGGGCGGCGGTGCGGGCGGCCGGAACGGATGATGAGAGCGTCATGCGTCGATCGTGTCGCCCCGCGCCGCGCCCGCGCTTCGGCCATGTGGCCACACCTGCCGCGAGACAGCGGTTGCGCGCCGAGACAGCGGCGTCAGGCCACTGTCTCGGCGCGCGGTTGCTGTCTCGCGTCAGTCGCGCCCGGCGTCCGGGTCCGGCTCGCGGCGGCGACGGGGGCGGTCCTCGCCGACCGTGAGCGAGGCATCGCCCGAGGCGGTGTGGCGCGGGTCGCCGGGACCCTTGGGCTGGATCCGGCCCGGCTCGAGCGTGCGGGTGACGTCCTGGGCGCTGACGACCGGGATCTGCTCCGTCGCCGACTCGTACCATTCCGTCAGCGCCGGGTCGTCGGTGTCGATGCCCGCGCCGGCGCCCTGCTCCGGGGCGACCTCCGTCGCGCCGAAGACGAAGTCGTCGCCGTGCTCCTCGATCCCCAGGCGCACGCCCTGCGCGATCGCCGCCCGCGCGAAGCGCCGCCGCAGGATGTAGGGATCGGTGGTGAGCTCGCGCCCCCAGGCGAACATGATGCCGATCACGATGATCGCGAACGGCAGCGCCGTGACCACCATGATCGACTGCAGCCCCGACAGCGCGGTCTCGCCGCCCGCCAGCAGCAGAGCGAGTGCGGCGGCCCCCAGGAGGAGGCCCCACACGATCGTCACCCAGGTCGAGGGCTCCGGCTTGCCGCGTTGGCTCATCGAGCCCATGACGATCGCCGCCGAGTCGGCCGAGGTGACGAAGAACAGGATGATCGAGATCATCGCGAGCACCGACAGCACCACCCCGAAGGGCAGCTCGTTCAGGACCGCGAAGAGGATCGCCTCGGGGGCGCCGGCCTCGCTGATCGCGGCACCGGCCTCCTCGAAGTACATCGTGGTGCCGCCCATGATCCCGAACCACACGATGCACACCGCCGCGGGCACGACGATCACGACGGTCGCGAACTCGCGCAGCGTGCGGCCGCGCGAGATCTTGGCGATGAACATGCCGACGAACGGCGTCCACGAGACCCACCACGCCCAGTAGTAGTTCGTCCACGCCGACACGAAGGCCGCGGCGTCCTCGCCCTGCGCGGGGTTGCGCATCAGCATGGTCCACAGCTCGGCGAGGAACGCCGACACCGACGACGGGATGATGTTGAGCAGGAACAGCGTGGGCCCGGCGACGAAGATGATCACGCCGATGATCAGCGCGATCACCATGTTGATGTTCGACAGCGCGCGGATGCCGCGCTTGATGCCCGACACGGCCGACACGACGAACGCGGCGGTCAGCACCGTGACGATCACGATCAGCCCGATGTTGCCCAGCGGGCCGATGCCGGTGACGTACTCGGCGCCGCTGGCGATCTGCAGCGCGCCCATGCCGAGCGTCACCGCCGTGCCGAAGAGGGTGACGATGATCGCGAAGACGTCGATGATGGCGCCAGCCCAGCCCTCGGTGCGCTCCTTGAAGATCGGGGCGAAGATCGCCGAGATGAGCGGCGGGCGGCCCCGTCGGTACGCGGCGTAGGCGATCGCGCCGCCGACGAGCGCGTAGAAGGCCCAGGCCATCGGGCCCCAGTGCAGGATCGACTGGGCGAGCGCTACGTGCATGGCGTCGCGCGAGCCCGCCTCGGCGTCGAAGCCGTACGGCACGTCCAGGAAGTAGCCGAGCGGCTCCGCCGGCCCCCAGAACAGCAGGCCGATGCCCATGCCGGCCGAGAACAGCATGGCGATCCACGAGACGGTCGAGAACTCCGGCTCCTCGTCGTCGGCGCCGAGGCGCACGCCGCCGGTGCGCCCGTAGCCGACGACCAGCATGAAGACGATCGTGGCGATGGCCAGCACCGAGAACAGCCAGCCGAAGTTCTCCATCACCCACGCGAGCGACGCGCTGCCGGTGTCGGCGATGCTCTGCGGCGCGAGGAAGCCCCAGATCACCACGACGAGGACGAGGGCCCCCGCCAAGCCCAACACGATCCAGTTGGTGGAGAACGTCTTTCCCGTGTCCTCGACGCCGATTCCCGGAATCAGCGCAGGGTGGGTCACCTCCCGCAGCACCTTGGTGACGGGCTTCTTCGGGCGCGGTTCCTCCGGCGTCCCGGGTCGCGATGTGGCGCTCATGATCTCCGCTCGCTGATCGATCGGGTGGACGTGCCCTTCGGGACACCCTGCGCCACGGTACGGACATCGCTCCCGATGCACACCGGCTCCCCGCCGACCGTTACCTCGCCGTGACCTTTCGGCGACCGGCCCGGAACGGGTCGAAACGGCGCGGGCTGTATCGTGGATCGATTTGTTCTCCCCTGCAACAAGGAGCCTCATGCCTCTCTGGTCCCTGCACGGCGACGGACGCACGGTGAAGCCCGGCGCCGTCGTCGCCCCCGACGAGCGCCTCGGCTGGGGCGCCACGATCGCCATGGGCCTCCAGCACGTCGTCGCGATGTTCGGCGCCACGTTCCTCGTGCCGACGCTGACCGGCTTCCCCGTGTCGACGACGCTGCTGTTCAGCGGCCTCGGCACGCTGCTGTTCCTGCTCGTCACCCGCAACCGCCTGCCCAGCTACCTGGGCTCCTCGTTCGCGTTCATCGCGCCCCTGCAGGCCGCCATCGCGACGAACGGCATGGGATCGGCCCTCGCCGGCATCGTGTCGGTGGGCGTGCTGCTGGCGATCATCGGCTTCGTCGTGAACGTCGTGGGCGTGGGCTGGATCGACAAGGCGATGCCGCCCGTCCTGGCCGGCACGATCGTGGCGCTCATCGGCTTCAACCTCGCGCCCGCCGCGTGGGGCAGCGTGCAGGGCGGACCGGACGGCGCCATCGTCACGCTCGTGGCGATCATCCTCTTCTCCGTGCTGTTCAAGGGCTTCCTCGGCCGGATCTCGATCTTCGTGGGCGTGCTCGTCGGCTACCTCTACGAGGCCGCCACCGGCTACTTCACGACGCCGAACGAGGCCGGCATGACCCCCGCCGACGTGATCGACCAGGCCGCGTGGTTCGGCCCGCCGCAGTTCGCGTTCCCCGACTTCGCCTCGCCCGGCACGTGGGCGCTGCTGCCGATGTTCCTGCCCGTGGTGCTCGTGCTCGTGGCCGAGAACGTCGGGCACGTCCGCGGCGTCGCCACGATGACCTCGCCGCGCGCCAACCGCGAGACGGGCCGCGCCCTCATCGGCGACGGCGCCGCCACGGCCCTCGCCGGCGTGTTCGGCGGCTCCGGCACCACCACGTACGGCGAGAACATCGGCGTCATGGCCGCCACGCGCGTGTACTCGACGGCCGTGTACTGGATCGCGGGCCTCACGGCGATCCTGCTCGCGTTCTCGCCCAAGATCGGCGCGCTGTTCAACTCCATCCCGCCCGGGGTGCTCGGCGGCGCGACGACGGCGCTGTACGGCCTGATCGGCATCATCGGCGTGAAGATCTGGGTCGACAACGGCTCGGACTTCTCGCGGCCGGTCAACCAGTACACGGCGGGCGTGGCGCTCGTCGTCGCCATCGCGCAGTACACGATGCAGTGGGGCGACTTCCGCCTCGAGGGCATCGCGCTCGGCACGATCGCCGCGTTCGCGATCTACCACCTCGGCAACCTCCTCGCCCGCGCCACGCGCAACGGCGCGGACGACGGCGGCCCGATCCCCGCGGTCGGGCAGCTCGGCGGCGACCCGCAGGAGGCCTGACGATCGCCGCGGGGTCGAGAGATCGGGGCCGCCGGCCTGGTCTCGACTCCGCGTCAGGCGCTGTCGCGCTCCACGAGCTCCGTCGGGAGGATCGTGACGCGCGGCGGCGCCTGGCCGGCGAGGCGCGCGAGCAGCACGTCGACCATCGTCCAGCCCTGCAGCCGCGACGGCTGCCGCACGGTCGTGAGCGCCGGCACGATGCTCGTGGCGAGCGGCGAGTCGTCGAAGCCCACGATCGCCACCTCGTCCGGCACGCCGCGGCCGGCATCGCGCAGGGCCGAGACGACGCCGCGGGCCATGAGGTCGCTCGCGACGAACAGAGCGTCGAACCGCTCCCCCCGCGCGAGCAGCTCGCGGGCCGCCGCCGCGCCGCCGTCGAGCGTGAAGGCGCCGTCGACGACCGGGCCCGGCTCGAGCCCCGCCGCCGCCAGCGCGGCGTGGTACCCGTCGAGACGGTCGACGGCCGCGGGCATGTCGAGCGGCCCCCTCACGGTGCCGATGCGGCGGTGGCCCGACCGGATCAGGTGCTCGACCCCGATGCGCGCGCCCGCGACGTTGTCGACGTCCACCCAGTAGTACTCGTCGCGATCGCGGATGGGGCGACCGCCGAACACCACGGGCACGGCCTCGGCGATGCGCTCGATGTACGTGTCGCTCGTGTGGTGCGACACGACGATCGCGCCGTCGACGTTCCCGCCGCGCAGGTAGCTCGTCGTCTTGTCACCGGGGTCGTCCGAGGCGATGAACAGGTTGAGCACGTGGTCGGACTGCGACATCCGCTCGCTGATGCCGGTCACGACGGCCGCGAAGAACGGATCGCCGAAGAACCGCGTCGTGTCCTCCGGCACCACCAGCGCGATCGCGTGGGTCTGCCGCGACGCGAGCGAGCGCGCGGCCCGGTTGGGCACGTAGTTCAGCTCGGAGATCGCTCGGCGCACGGCCTCGAGGGCGTCGGCGCTCACGCGCGAGCCGCCGCCGAGCACCCTCGAGACCGTGGACCGGGACACGCCGGCGCGCGCCGCGACCTGCTCGATCGTGACGGCGTCGACATCCGGCCGTAGAGTCATTCCTCTCTCAGTATGCCCGCGCGGGCATATCGACGGCGCGTGCCGCGATGATCCGCGCGTACTCCCGGCCGCTGCGCTTCACGATGCGCTGCTGCGTGTCGTAGTCGACGTGCACGATGCCGAAGCGCTTGGCGTAGCCCCACGCCCACTCGTAGTTGTCGAACAGCGACCAGTAGAAGTAGCCGCGCACGTCCACCCCGCGCTCGATGGCGTCGAGCACCGCCGACACATGCGCCCGTACGAACTCCGTGCGCTCGGGGTCGTCGACCGCGCCGTCCACCACGACGTCGTCGTAAGACGCCCCGTTCTCCGTGACGTACAGCGGCGTGCCGGGCAGGTCGCCCGCGACGCGCTCGAGCAGGCGCGTGAGCCCCTCGGGCTGCACCTCCCAGCCCATGTTCGTGCGCGGCAGTCCGCGGTCGTGCCAGTGGATGCCCTCGTGCGACGGGAAGGGCGAGCCGGTGACGCGGTCGGTCGGCGCCTCGCCCGCGGGCGGCGGCACGGGCGCGGGGCTGCCCGACACGAGCTCGCCGTGGTAGTAGTTCACGCCGAGGAAGTCCAGCGGCCCCGAGATCGTCTCGAGGTCGCCCGGCTGCACCGCCCGCTCGAACTCCGCGATCGCGTCGGCGTCGACCGCCCGGATGTCCTCGACGATGTCGGCCGGGTATGCGCCGAGGCGCAGCGTGTCGAGGAACCAGCGGTTGAACTGGCCGTCGATGCGACGCGCGGCGTCGACGTCGGCGGGATCCGAGGGGTCCGCCGCGTCGGCGACCGTGAGGTTCAGCGTGATGCCCACCTGCACGTCCGCATCTCGCGCGCGCAGCTCGGCGGCCGCCCGCCCGTGGGCGAGCAGCAGGTGGTGCGAGGCCAGCACCCCGTCGCGCACGCTCTGGCGTCCCGGCGCGTGCGCGCCGGCCGTGTACGACAGGAACGACGAGCACCACGGCTCGTTGAGCGTGGTCCACGTGTCGACGCGGTCGCCGAGGGCCTCGTGCATCGTGACGGCGAACTCGGCGAAGCGGTCGACCGTGTCGCGCGCGGTCCAGCCGCCGCGCTCCTCGAGCGCCTGCGGCAGGTCCCAGTGGTACAGGGTCGGCCAGGGGCGGATGCCGGCCTCCAGCAGCTCGTCCACGAGACGGCTGTAGAAGTCGACGCCGGCCCGATTGACCGCGCCGCCGTCGGGGCGCACGCGCGCCCACGACGTCGAGAAGCGGTAGGTCTGCAGCCCCAGCTCCTTCATGAGCGCCACGTCGTCGCGGTAGCGGTGGTAGTGATCGCACGCCACGTCTCCGTTGTCGGCGTTGATCACCGCCCCCGGCACCCGGCTGAAGGCGTCCCAGATCGAGGCGGTGCGGCCGTCCTCGAACGCCGCCCCCTCGACCTGGTACGCCGCCGTGGCGGCACCGAAGAGGAAGTCCTCGGGGAAAGAGCGCATCATCATCCCTTCACGGCGCCCGCCATGATGCCGCTCACCAGCTGCCGTCCGGCCACCAGGAACAGCAGCAGGAGCGGCAGCGTGGCGAGCACCACGCCGGCGAGCACGATCGAATAGTCCACGAAGTAGTTCGACTGCAGCAGCGACAGCGCCACCGGCAGGGTCGGGTTCTGGCGGTCGAGCACGATGAACGGCCAGAAGAAGTTGTTCCACGCGGTCACGAAGGTGAACAGGAACAGCATCGCCGCCGCCGGCCGCGCGGCCGTCACGCCCACGGTCCAGAACGTGCGGATCATGGACGCGCCGTCCACGCGCGCCGCCTCGATCAGCTCGTCGGGCACCGACTGGCGCAGGTACTGCGTCATCCAGAACACGCCGAACGCGCTCGTGAGGGCCGGCACGATGATCGCGCCGATCTGCCCCGTCCAGCCGATCTCGCTGAAGAGCACGTACAGCGGCACGACGCCGAGCTGTTGCGGCACCGCCATGGTCGCCACGACGAACGCGAGCAGCGCGGGGCCGCCGCGGAAGCGCAGCTTGGCGAAGGCCCAGCCGGCCAGCGTCGAGAACACCACCACGCTCACGGCGATGACGGTCGAGCTCCACACGCTGTTCCACAGGGCGAGCCAGAAGTTGACCGCCGAGTCGTTCATCACCGCCGCGGCGTTGGCGAAGAAGTTGCCGCCGGGGATCCACGACCGGTTCGGGTCGCGCAGCGTCGACGCGTCGCCCGATCCGATGAGGAACGAGAAGTACAGCGGGAACACGCTGGCGACGAGCACGACGGCCAGGCCCGCGTAGACCCAGAACCCGGGGCGGGATCCGCGGATCCGCACGGTGCGGCCGCGCTTGCCGAGCGGCGTGATGACGGCGACGGTCGCGTCGCCGCCCGCGATCTGCTGCGCGGTCATCGCGTCGCCTCCTTTCGCTGCGCGCGCCGCTGGGCGCGCCGTTCGGCTCTCGTGAGCACGGGGCCTCTGGCGCCCTCGTCGCGCACGAGCGCCCTCGTGATGAGCAGGTTCACCAGCCCGATGGCCAGGATGATGAGGAACAGGATCCACGCCATCGCCGAGGCCCGTCCGAAGTTCCACTCGCCCCAGCCGATGTCGTAGAGGTAGAGCGTGATCGTCAGCCACTGCGAGCCGGCGCCGCCCCGACCGAACTGGTCGAACATGCGCGGCTCGTCGAAGATCTGCAGGCCGCCGATCGTCGAGGTGATGATGACGAAGATGAGCGTGGGCCGCAGCGAGGGCAGCGTGACGCTCCAGAACTGCCGGAAGGCACCCGCGCCGTCCACCGTCGCCGCCTCGTAGTAGTCCCGCGGGATGGCCTGCATCGCGGCGAGCAGGATGAGCGCGTTGTAGCCGGTCCAGCGGTAGTTGACCATGGTCGCGATCGCGACGTGGCTCCAGAACGGCTCGACGTGCCACGGGATCGGGCCGATCCCGAAGAACCCGAGCCACGCGTTGATCTGCCCGGAGTTGTCGGCGAACAGCGCGTTGAAGATGAGGCCCACGGCCACGGGCGCCACGACGTACGGCAGCAGCGCGCTCATGCGCCAGAACGTGCGCGCCCGGATGTGCCGGTCGAGCATGGCCGCGATGAATGTGGCGAGGATCAGCTGCGGCACGCTCGAGAGCAGGAAGATGCTGAACGTGTTGCCCAGCGCCACCCAGAACTTGGGCTGCTGCAGGATCCAGGCGTACTGGTCGAAGGCGACCCACTCGCCCGAGCGGCGGATCTGATCCCAGTCCATGAACGAGATCACGGCCGTGTACAGGATCGGGAAGAGCCCGACGACGGCGAAGACGATGAAGAACGGCGAGATGTAGAGGTACGGCGAGAGCTTGACGTCCCACCGGCTCAGCCGCTGCGAGAAGGAGAGGACGCGGACGGGGCGCCCGGGGCCAGGAGCCCCGGGCGCCACGTCGCGTTCCGCGATGGTGGCGGTCATGCTCAGAAGGCCGACACCTCGGTGACCCACGAGTCCCACGCCTCTTCGGGCGTCTCGAGCCCGTCGAACACGCGGGTGACCGCCTGGTTCAGCGCCTCGTGGAACTGGAAGTACTTCGGTCCCTTGATGGGCGTGACCGTGACCGCGTCGGCGCGGTTGGAGTTGATCTGGCCGACCGGCGCGTCGTTGAAGTACTCGTTCGTCGCGTCGGTGACCTCGGCCATCTCGTAGGCCTCGGGCTGGCTGGGGAACGCGCCGACGTTGGCGAACGCGCGGGCCTGGATCTCCGGGGAGGTCAGCCAGTCGGCAAGCTCCTGCGCGGCCTCGACGTTCTCGCCGTTGGCGGGGATGGTCAGGTACGAGCCGCCCCAGTTGCTGCCGCCGCCGGGGAAGACATCCGCGATGTCCCAGCCGGTGACGTCGGGCGCCTCACCCGAGATGATGCCGTGCATCCACGGCGGGCACAGCATCGCGGCGAACTCGCCGTTGGCCATCGAGGCGTACCAGTCCTCGCTCCACTGGCCGGCGTAGGCCGAGATCGGGACGCCCTTCTCGATCACGGTGTCGAACGTCTCGCGCACGGCGGGGTTCTCGGTCGCGATGACGTTGCCGTCCGCGTCCTCGTAGGTCTCCTCGAGCTGGTTGGCGAGGCCCTGCAGGATCGAGTTGGCCGAGTCGAGGAACGGCTTGCCCGTGGCCTCCTTGTACTGGGCGCCGACCTCGAACAGGTCGTCCCACGTCGTGAACAGGCCGGCGACCTCCTCGCGGTCGGTCGGGAGCCCGGCCGCCTCGAACAGGTCGGAGCGGTAGCAGACGGCCTGCGGGCCGATGTCGGTGCCGTAGCCGATCAGGTTGCCCTCGGCGTCGGTGGCCGCGGCCTCCTTCCAGTCGAGCCAGCGGCCCTTCAGGTCCTCGGGCACGGGGGCGAGCAGGTCGGAGTACTGCATGCCCTCGGCGAGCCAGTCGATCTCGATCGCCTCGATGTCGGCCAGGCCGGTGTTGCCGAGCTTCTGGAAGAAGTTGGCGCGGGCGTCGTTCGAGGTGGCGGCGCGGTTGTGGACGATCGTCACGCCCGGGTGGTCGTCCTCGTACTCCTGCAGCAGCTCGTCGCTGTAGCCGAAGTCGTTGAACGTGGCGATGGTCAGCTCGATGTCGCCGCCGGCGTCGCCGCCGTCGCCGGAGCCTCCGGTGCAGCCGGCGAGCACGAGGCCGCCGGCCGATGCGAGTGCGACGCCGGCGATGGTCCGGCGCAGGGCGCGTGTGGTCACTGTTCCACTCCTTTGTGGGTGCGGGGTGTTCTGGGGTAGGGACATCGGGCGTGGGGGGGGGGCCCCGGCGTCTGGCCGGGGCAGATATTGTGGGGGGGCGCGGGGTGAGTGGGGGTT